>NZ_SJUQ01000020.1:0-55081 GCF_004337045.1 Exiguobacterium sp. SH5S4 | reverse complement strand
GTGTCGCAACTTAAACGTTAGGGTGAGATTGTGGTTGCTGGCAAGTCCTTTTTCTTTTCTAAAATAGGAGTGCAGAGTTGTGTACGTTTCCGTTGCACACTTCTGCACTCCTATTTTGCACTACACAGTCCCTTCCACTTTCTCTATAATTCTTCCCGTAATTGTCACTGGATACACATAAAAAAGAACGCTCATTTACGGAGCGTCCAACTTCTAAATTGCTTGATCAAACGAAGCCAACTTACGGTTAATTCGGATGGCATCCCTCACCGAATCACCTATTTTTGACCAATCGGAAAATATTCATTGATATCCTCGATGGACGAACGGTCTTATCACACATAAGTCTAGAGCTTACGTGAAATATCGGCCTAGGATAACGTATGGAGTCGAAAGGCGACCGTGGAGCAACATCCGAAAATTGAATATCAATGACTATACTCGAAGCATCCTAGGAAATTGACAGAGCGCTCGAGAAAGAGCAAACCAATGAACACAATCGATGATCAAATTCACGAGTGGGAGCCGATGATTCGTTACGTCATCCGCCACTTACACATCCATCCGAATGAACAGGAGGACTGCGCCCAAATCGCAAGGATCGCTTTATGGGAGGCATTGAACCGCGGCTGCACGTTATCGAAGACGTACTGCTTCCAACGCATCCGGGGAGCGATCTTGAACCACCAACAAAAGAACGCCCGTCACTTGAAACATGAAGTCGCCGCCGAACGCCTGCCCGAACAATGCATCGAGTCCGAGCGCCGCTTCTACGACTGGCTCGACGAACAACGGGTGTTGCTGTCACCACGCCATTTCGAACTCCTCTGCCACTTGATCGACGGGACCGAACAGACGTTGCCTTACTCCCCGAGCCGGCTCCGGGCGTACAAGGCGGACGTCCAACGCGAACTGCGAGAGGCAATCCAGATGAAGGAGTGAACACGATGAAAAAGATGTTGTTGAACGATGCAATCACTGTTTATTTGAAAGACTTGGAGCTACGACGTGAGAAACCCGAGACGACATTGAAATCGTACCGCAACACGCTGCGGCGCTTTGAACAGTTCGCGCTAGAGCGTGGTGCCGTCTATATCCAAGACGTCACCGAGAAGAAACATGCCGTCCCTTACAAACAATCCATCAATGACAAAGCTGACAATACGGTCCGGTCCTACATCATAGCGGTGTGACTGCTAAACTTAAAGGGCAACTGGCGACGACTACGACGCAACACTTTCCACAACAATCAATTCTTCGCTACACTGTTCTCAGAAACAGCGTCAGGGGAGGACACAAGGAGTGGACAAGTGGATGATTCACGGAAGCGTACATGAGATGAGAGCTAGAGGGTTCAACATCTCGCAGATTGCAGAAACATTGAACGTCAGTCGGAACAGGGTCTACAACTATCTGTCGATGGACCAAGAAACATTCCAGACGTGGGAACGTCAGAAAGCGAGACGTACACGAAAACTGGATCCCTATCGGGAAGAGATTTTGAAGTGGCTGCAAGAATATCCGACATTGAAGGCGTCGCAGATCGAGGATTGGCTCAAGGAGCGCTATCCAGAACTGCTGGTCGGAGAGAGCACAGTCAGGTTGTATGTCCGTGACCTGCGACGCGACCATGGAATCCGGAAAGTCGTGAAAGAACGGCAGTTCGTCGCGATCCCAGAACTTCCGCCAGGCAGACAGACACAGGTGGACTTTGGGATGGCCCGTCTGGGACATGAGGACGGGAGCGAGTCGATCGGTCGTTTCATTTCCTTCGTCCTCTCGCACTCACGTTATAAGTATGTAGAATGGCTCGACCGGCCGTTCACGGTCAAAGACATGGTGCGCTGTCACGAGAACGCGTTCCGCTTCTTCGGCGGGATGACGACAGAGATGGTCTACGACCAGGACGCGCTCATCGCGGTCAGCGAGAACGCCGGTGACCTCCTGTTGACGGAGGGCTTCCAGTCCTACGTGTCGTTCCGTGGATTCGATGTCCATCTGTGCCGTGCCCGAGACCCGCAATCCAAAGGGAAAGTCGAACGGGTCGTCCAGTATGTGAAAGGCAACTTCGTTCCGGGCCGTCGCTATCACGACCTCGCCGACTGGAACAAGCGGACCATCGAATGGCTCGACCGGACAGCCAATCATAAACGGCATGAGACGACAAAAAAGAGACCTTGCGAAGTGCACAGCCTGGAAAAGCAGCACCTGGACAAGATCTCTTCACCCGTCTCTTTCGAAACGAACCTTGTATCAAGTGTATCAAGAACCGTCCATAAGGACAATACCATCCGATACGCCGGTGCCCGATATAGTGTCCCGATTGGGACATATCAGGACAGAGAAAAACGAATCGTCCAGGTCTTGGAGCGTACGTCCGAAAACACACTGGTGATTGTCGACGACGAGACCGGCGAGATTATTTGCGAGCATGGGCTCGCGAGTGGGAAAGGCGAGCTCGTCCATGACGCCGATCACGGACATGACCAGACTAGACGTCTTCTGGCGCAGACCGAGGACCTCTATGCGCGATTCGGGGATGAGGAAAAAGCCAAGCTGTTCCTCGACCAGATCGTCATCCGATACCCACGGTATGTCAGGGACCAGTTCGATGTCATCCGCCGTCTGGACAGCTATAAAAAAGTAGATATCGTGGCCGAGATGACCCGGCTCTATGAGACGGGTCAGGTCAGCGCGAACCTTCTGGCACAGAATCTACATAGCGGTCGCGAAGGGGTTTCCGTCGCCATCCGGGAACTCGACCCCTATATCTCCTTGATGACGGGAGGCTTGAGATCATGAGCTCACATCCGATCGAGGGAATTCAAAAGACGGCGCGCACGCTCAGGCTCGTCGAGAGCGCCGCGGAGCTACCGACACTTTTGCGGAGGGCCGAGCAGGAGCGCTGGACCTATCATGAGCTCCTCCACGAGGTGTTCACTTACGAACAAGGTCGCCGGGAACAAAAGCTCCAGGACCGGCTGACCAAATGGGCGAACTTCCCTGTGGAGCGTAGCCTGGACGAGTTTGATTTGACTCACGTACGGTCATTCGGCATCCGCCAACTCAACCAGTTGCGCCAACTGTCTTGGCTCGACAGCCATCATAACCTGATCTTACTCGGTCCCCCAGGGACAGGTAAGACGCATCTGGCCATCGGTCTGGGAGCCGATGCGATCAAGAGCGGGCGCAAGGTGAGCTTTGTGACCATGGGGGAAGCACTTCACATCATGAAGACGCGCAACCTCATCCGTCGTTCCGAGGTCCGATACAAGCGACTCGTCGAGTCGGATTTGGTGATCCTTGATGACATGATGTACATGGCGATGGAACAACGGGAGGCCAACCTCCTGTTTCACCTGATCAACGAGCTGTATGAGCAAAGCTCGATCATCCTGACCTCGAACAAACGGCCCGAGAGCTGGGGCGACCTCGTCGGTGAGCAAGGGATCGTCACGGCAATCCTAGATCGGCTCCTTCATCGCGCCGAGATCATCCAGATGGACGAGGAGAGCTATCGAATGAGAAACCGCTCGGTCATCTTCGAGCCGGAGACGAAAGATATTTAGTCATCGGAAATTGTTGCGGCTAAATCATCGCAGATTGTCTTTTCATCTTGACGGTCACAAGCGGTGCGAAGTCTGTTCACGTTCGCGATGGAACGACGCTGGGTAAAACAAAACCCGTTCAGCCGGATCGTCACGCGCGAGAGCGTCCAAAAACAACCGACCATCCTCAGCCGTGATCAGCTGAACACCGTCCTGTATCACGCGCGGAACACGACGCTCTATACGATTTATCTCGTCGGGGGAGACGCCGGTCTCCGGATCAGTGAGATTTTAAAGTTGAAGCTTAATCATCTCGACTTCGAGAAGAACCTCCTGATCGTCTGGAAAGGGAAAGGCGCCAAAACGCGATTGATCCCGATGACGCCTCGACTCGCCCGAGAATTGAAGACGTACATCGAGAAGGACCGACCAAACGTCGGAGACTCCAACTATGTCTTTCTCATGCCGAGCGGCCGCGTCGTTCAGGCGAACTTTGTGAACGAGGACTTGAAACAGATCGCGAAAGCGCAACTCGGTCTCCACTTGACGAGTCATATGTTGCGTCATAGCTTTGCGACGACATTGTACGATCAAACGCAGAATATTTTGCTTGTCGGCAGCATATTAGGTCATAAATCGACCCAGACGACGGAGCGCTATTTGCATGTGTCACAAGAACAGAGTCGTAAAGCGCTTGAAGAGTTAAATGGATAAACAGTAATCATAAATGAGACTTGGAAGAATCTAACTAATCTTTCAAGTCTCATTTTTTGAGGATTTTTTTAAATAAAATTATTTAACTATTTGTTTGATACTTTTAGTTTATCTATTCACTTTTTCTAATATTCTCAAAATTAATATTACCAAAATGTAAGTAACTATTCCGAATATAACACTTAGAGAAATACGAAAAAAAACTGGAATTTCAACATAGTATGCAAAGTAAAGAACGGGAACACTCATAACTAATGAAGAACATGCAGATTGAATAAATTCAGAAGTAGGAAATTTCCATTTGAAAAACTCTCTGGAAAAGAAAATAATAAGTATCAATAGAACTAAATATGAAATTAATGTTGTGACACCAGCTGCTAAATATCCGTATGTGGGAATCAAAAGAATATTCAGAATTATATTCACGCCTCCACTAAACCCTACTAATTTTGCAATCATATAATTTTTACCGAAAAACTGAAAACTTGCATGATATCTTTGCTGTAACCCCAATAAAAATGCTCCTAAAGCTGCAAAAGGAATAATTATGTAACCCTGACTGTACCCAGCACCTAAAAAGGTTTCAGCTATCACTTTGGATAGAATACTCAATCCTATAACGGCAGGTAAGCAAACAATGATATAGTATCCAGCAACTTTCTCTAAAAATTCTTTTGCCTTTTCTTCGTTTTCATGTTCCCAAATTCTATTCACGATTGGTCCTGACGCCATTATAAAAATTCCTACAATCAGCATCATAACTTTATCTGCAATATCATAATTAGCAGTATAGATTCCTACCTCTTCTACTCCTCGATATATACTTAAAATATATCGATCAGATAAATTTAGTATCCATGCAGATAGGTTAACTATGACTAATGGGACTCCATAATCGCTAATCTTTTTGAAAATGTCTTTAGAGAAACTAATCTTCCATAATTTAACTGTCCCTTTTAGCTTGAAATACATAAATGGAAGGATAATTAGTAGCGATATTATGTATCCAATTAACATATTATTAATATTTTCAGATATTAATAATACAAATAAAATTCCAAAGGTTAGAGTAGTAACACCTTTCCATGATTCAAAGTAACTATAGTAGTTCACTTTCCTAACTACTCTGAAATATGTTTGCAAAGTATTAAATACTATTGTGAGAATAACAACAAAAAAAGCTAACCAGACTGTAAATTGATATTGTTCTGATATAATTTGATTTAATAATATAATCATAGACATAAATAAAAAAGAAATCGAAATAATTGTAAACCATAAAGAGAACATTATATTTTCATTAAACTTGTTTACTTTCTTTTCAACTTCATAATGAGGGTAATATCTAACTATAGACATCAATTGCCAATTACCCACAATTAGCATAATGTTTATAGTCGTTATTATGATTGAGTAAACCCCATAATCATTAGGTGAAAATAACCTTGTTATTACAGGTATTGCTATAATTCCTACTAAGCCCGGAAGTAATTTCGAAGGGATATATTTTACAAAGTCAAATATAAATTCTTTCATTTATGCACCTCTTTTCAAAGTACCATTTCAATTTTAAAATCCAAACCTTCCCCCAAACTCTCAAACGTAATTACTTTGCTACTCTCTAACACTCCATATGCTTTGCTAATTACAGTAGAATCAATACTATAATTACTTTGAGGATGAAGATTCCATAACTTAATTTCTACTTTTTCGTTTTTCAAATATATTGTTTTGTCATCATGACTTAAAATTTCAACTGCTGGATCTAATATAAATCTAGTCTGAACCAATAAACCGTTCTTATTATGTGAGCTTTCATTAAAAATAGTATCATTGATAAATATGCATTTTTTCTCAAGAGTAATCTTTCTTTGATGATAGACACCTAATTCAGAGTAATAACCTTTGTGATAACCCGAAAATTCATTTTCATCAAAAGTTAAACATTCTGAAAAAGTTTCTTCAGCCATATAAAAAAGTTCTTTTTCTTCAAAATTATTTTGTTCTTTATTATTAATTTGAACTGTGTTATGCATTCTTGTACTTCTAAAGAAGTTCCGCATTATATAGTCCGATGTGTAGGTGTATGTTCCTGGGTCAATGAAAAAATCTTTTCCTCCTACATTTAACTCAATACTTAATTGATCATTATGGCTATGTGTACCTTCTCCTCTAAATGATAATTCTCCACACCTTATTGATACATAGACACTTGAATTTCTTAGAATATAATAACCACCATGCTCGTATTTTTTAGATGTTAGCCTTGCAACTTTACCAGTATTTTCACTGTTATCAATTGATTTACTGTGAAGCCATAAAACATCATCACCATACTTCATTCCTATGTCCAGAAAATCATTTCTGTTAAAATAAATTCCGGCTATGATTAAAATATTATTAAAATCTCGTCTATCCCAAGAATAATATGAAGATAAAATCAAAAGTCTTCCATCATCTGCATCACCAATTATAGGTGAATTTCCATTCGGCTTAGTAATATAATAAATAAATTCCACCATGTCTTCGAGTTTCTTGTTGTAAAACTCACTTAAATTCACATTGTATTTTTTACATATTATTGCTGTGAAAAGAAAGAATTCGGTTACTAAACGGTGGTATGAAGTAGAAGCCTCGTAATTTGTACCATCAGTATTAGTCTGAACGATCATTTCATTTTCTATTTCCTTTAAACCTTTCTCTAACCACTTGTCATGATTGTTTAGAATGTTTTTATATTTGTATCCTTTAAAATACAATCCCAACCAAATCAAACCAACAATATTCGATAGATAGTGATTACCTGTAAAGTATCCTTTATTTTCAAGATTTTTAAAAATATAAATTCCATGTTGATATAAAGATGAATTAAAATTCTTCCAAAAATCGCTATTAATCGAAGGAGAATTTTTAAAAAAAGAGTATACAGCTATCCAGTTTACCGCCCGAATTGAGACATCCATTGTGCTTGTCCAATTAATCGATTCTTCATACGGATTTTCAGCTATCCAATCTTCAATTTGTTCTTTAAATTTCAGCGCATATTTTTCGTTGTTTGTTAAAAAATAAGCTTTTCCTAATGTAAATAAATGATGGAATCTAGACAATTCCCATGGTATTTTTACATCAGCTCTATTATTCAAATCTATTAAATTAATATCTTTATAGTATGTTCCATTTGGCCACGAAAAATTCGTTTTAAAATCAAAATTCCAAGGTATTTTATTATTAAACTGAACATCATTAGTACCCAACAAATTGAAGATATTTCTCTCCATTTTGTCAGCTTCTTCTATTATATTTGTAAATTCCTTACAATTTTCAATGTACCATTCCTGATTTCGAGATAAAAGATTAAAATCCGAAGAGAAACTCTCAAAATCCTCACTAATATTTCTTATTATTCTTTTTCTTTTCAATTGATGATAAATCGGGTTAATTGTTAGCTCTGAAAACCTAAACATTAATTGTTTTTTAGAGATTTTTTTTGCTCTTAGCAATAATCTTTCTATTTTTTTCATTTAGTCATCTCACTTCTCTTTTCAATGAAATATTATTGTTTTTATTTATTAAGGCGAGTATAAGTAATACGGTTAAATAACCGTAAACACTGATCACTACAAAAAAAGTTGCTCCCGCAATGACAAAAATTTGAAGTATAATTATAGGTAAAATTGATTTTGTATCTATATTAGACGATACTTTATCTAGTAAAATGAAAAGTAGACCGTATAATATTGGTATTATTAAAAGACCTAAATATCCATACGAGAATGCACTTCCGACTAAACCTGTATTCGCACTAATCTTAGGATTATTGAAAAGAAGCCCACCTAATATATATGGAACACCTTGTTCATACGGGTAATATCGTATAACCCCAATTTTTTCAAAAATAGAAACAAATGGAATCACAGGTTGATTGTTTATAAAAAATTCATAATAAGCATAGCTTAACATCGCTGGTAAAAAATATATTCTTTCTAATAAACTAGCTATTAAGAAGCTTGATTTATTAATTATAAACTCAATAAGAACAAGCAAATTTAGACTAGTTAAAATAAACGGAACTTTCATTACCATGTTCTTCCTATAAAAAACATATGCAATAATTGAAGCAGGCAATAAAAACAGAGCTGCTTTTTGATTACCAATGCTATAAAGCAAAAGTTGCAGGAAAACCATAATAGTGAATAGCATCCAGTTTCTTTTTATATAAAAATATAAACTAGCAAACGGAATAACAACATACATAGCGTTATGACGAAAGTACTCTACTAACGCATTCATCTCAAGATTCCGCACTTCGCTTCTCAACTCATAAACCCTTACAGAATCTAAAGTTAGATTCAGTTTCAACCCATTGTACTTCCATGAAATAATTATTGTTCCAACAGAAAATATAAATATCATTAAATACCAAAGTTTAAGCTTTGTGTCATCATCTATTATTTTGGATGATTTAATTTTTTTAAATTTAATTTTTTTTGAAATTTGTATTGGGATGAATAGAAATATCCAAAAACAAAGTACTATGCTTAAAAACTTATAATCTAAATTAGATAATCCAAATAACGATAATGCAGGAGAGTAACTAGCTAGAAATAATCCTAGAATTAATATTTCGGATGGTTTATCTCCTGTGGTAATGATTTTATAAGTCAAAAATAAAGAAAAAAGAATATATATAACCCATGAGATTACAAATTTGTAGTAGTTAAACTCATATACATAAATGTATGAGAGTAAATAGCTTTCTGTATGATAACTTTGTAATACAGTAACATACAAAACATCTAGGCTAACTTTAAATAGTATTATCCAGATTAAGAAAAATATTTTGTTCAAAGTATTAACTTTAGATTTATTCATCGTATTATCTACTCATTTCCACAAAGCTTCGAATTGATCAACAACAATATCGATATCAAATTTAGATATATCTACCTCAAGCTCCTCGGAATAATCACCATTTAAAAAAGCGTGAATAGTCTGCTCAGGGATCAAATCATGCTTGAAGGACATAATAGGTCTTTGTGATAATTTATAATCAATAATCTTACTAGGAATTTGCTCAGTGTTACCATTTTCAAAATTAATTAAAAAATCCATTTTGCTTAATTCTTTTATACAATCTTCTCTTTCAATCATTTCTTCCAGTTGCAACTTGGCGCCTAATTTTTTCTTGTACTCTATTAAAACATCCTCATACATCTCACCATGCAAATTTGTATAAATAATAAATTTAAAATCTCTATCTAAACTAGTAAGATATTCTAGAAAAAATTTAGGATTTCGGATTTTTTTATAAAATATACCTGCGTACCCAAATGTAGGAACTGAATTTTTTTCATAGTTGCAAAGGAGTGTCTTCTTAAAGTTAAAACCTTGAGGTATAACTTTAATCTGATTTTCTGGTGAATATTCCCGGAAATAATCTCTGCTTTTTTCTGTGGGAATAATGTTATAGTCGAATTTATTACATATATTTTTTTGTATTTTTTTGAAATAAAAAGCTAGAGAGATATCCTTTATACCGTAAAAAGGATCACTCCAATCTCCTATGAACATTGTTTCTTTCTTTTTTTTAATTTTTAAAGAAGTAATTAGGTGAATATAAAAAGGTAGTCCGATAGATATAACAACATCATATTTATCTGGCTCGATTTTTTTATATAGGAAAAAACCTGAGGAAAACAGAAAACGTTCCCCTAAAAAATAATTAAATATTTTTTGGGCCTTTCCAAAAAAGCTGCTATATTTTTTTTTTTGATTAGTTTTCGTATTTTTAATTTGTAACTCATTTTTAAAGTTTTCATATTTGTTGCTTTCAACTTTAATACGATAATCACCTATTATTAAATCAACATTATATCCTCGTCGTTTCAGTTCTTCTACTAATGCTGTCGCTCTAAAAGCTCTAGGCACACTCTTTGGATAATACCAGTGGGAAACCATTAAAATTTTTTTCATAAAACTCCATCTCACTCCTTAACTATTTTCTTCTTTTTAATTTATTAATGTAAATTCAGATATTCATTTTCTAAATGATTTACTACAAGATCTACATTAAACTCTTCTGCGTTCTTATTAAATTGCGTAATCTTTTTAAGCTCTCTACCTTGAATAGATTTAAGAATTAGCGAGGCCCACTCCATTGCATCTTTTTTCAAACTAAAGAACTGAATTTTGTTTGATATTATTGTTTCTGAAGGCACGACGTCAGATGCATAGCATTCCAAGCCGATTACCTGAGCCTCAATTAAAACTATTCCTAATCCTTCGAACTTTGAGGGTAATAGAAATACGTCTGAAGCTTGCATTATATTTGAAATATTAGAACCGGGATTTAATATTGTAACTACTTCATTTAATTCATATTTTTTAATCTGGTTCTCAATCTCCGCTCTTAAAGGACCATTTCCTACAAGAATCAACTTACTCTCCTTATTCTTCTTATGGACTTCTTTAAAAATTTCAATTATTTTTTCATGATTTTTTTGTTGATTAAATCTCCCAACATGACAAATAACTAATTCATCTGTAACGCCCAAATCCTTTCTAATAGAATTTCTAAGATTTGAATTCGGTAAAAACACTTTAAAATCAATTGCATTATTAATTATTTTCACTTTTTTATTTTTAACTTTATTTTTCCCGAAATAAACCTCACCTGCTTTTTTAGAACAGGCAAAGAAATTAGTAGCAATAAGATTAATTGGTGAGCATAATATTCTATTTCTAATTGAATTTAAGAATTTGTCCGAATATTTTGTAGTATGAGCATGAGCAATTAGTTTCATATCTTTATTTCTGTACCGTAGAACAGAAAAAAAGGACACTAAATAATTTTCATGTAAATGCACAATCTTATACTTGCTTACTTTTTTATAAAATTCTGTTTCTTGCGAATAGATTAAACCAATTTTAGGTTTAGGTATTTTGTAAATGTTCCCTCCAAGATCTTCAATTTCATTAATATAGTCAACTTCATTTGTTTCCCAATACAAAAAATCGAATTGTATATTTTCTTTGTCGATTTTTCTATAGAAATTCATTATGAAGCTCATTACTCCGCTACTTTTACTTAAAGAAGACACTATATGTAAAACTCTAGTCATATTGCTTCATACCTTCACTTTTCTTTAATTATTGTATAGTATTTTTTATAACTTTTTATTACATACCATATTAAGTAATAGATGCTTTGAAAAAAGTTTAGATTGGCAAATCGATATGTCTTAAATGTCATCACTATTGACTTTAATTTATTTCCTGATTTTGAATCATTTAATATCCTATAAGTCAGTAAAGGTTCATTTAAGCCATGTGCATAATTATATTTTTTTAATACTTGTATCCAAAAACCAAAATCTTCGTGAGTTTGATCATTTTTCATTTCTAAATCACTTATCAGATATCTTCTTATCAATACCGAGGAACATGAAATCACATTTTGTTTTAAAAGATTTTTGTAATCTACGTACTTAGGAACTTCAAAAACACCTGGAAATTCTCTACCTTCCCTGTTGATATACTTAGCTCCTGAAAAAATGAAATCCGAACCCACTTCTTCCGAAAACTTAATTTGCTTTTCTAATTTCTTTTCGTCCCACATATCATCACTATCTAAAAATGCTACCCACTCTCCATCAGACATTTTTATTCCATAGTTTCTTGTTTGTGAAACTCCTGTGTTTACTTCATTTTTATATACTTTTATTCTCTTATCGATTTTCTGTAATCTATCAACAATTTTTAAAGTGTCATCCGAAGAACAATCATCTATCACTAACAATTCCCATGTTTCATATGTTTGACTCATTACTGAAATGATTGATTCCTCAATATACTTTTCAGCATTATAAGCAGGCATTACTATAGAAATTTTATTCATTATTTATTCAACTCTTTCAGATAGTTTAATCGATTCCTCAAAATCACATACATGGTATCCATCTATTTTTTCGTTTACTTTTTTTTCATAAATCAAATCGCCAAATACTTTTTCAGTTAATTGTATTCGTTTAAATATCTTTGTAAAAAAATGAATTTTATTAACCAGGATTATCTTCTTACCATTAACTTTACTAATTAATTCAACCATTTCTGAAGTACAAACATACTCTTTATTTTGAGGCGAAAAAATTCCAGAAAACTCTTTTCTTATAATTAGAGCTAAAAATTCAGACAAGTTATCTATAAATATCATGCTTCGTTTATTATTTATATTAATAAAAAAAGGTATTTTTTTTGAGAAAGCAGAAAGTTTCAAATAATTACCTTTGCACTTATATCCGTATATCATAGGGGGCCGAATAATTGACACTTTGAATAAAGAAGTCTCCAATTTTTTGATTAAATTTTCAGCTTCATATTTGGATTGACCGTAAATAGTATTAGGTTTAGGTACCGTTAAATCATTTATTATTCCTGAATTTTTACCGTAAACGCTAAGTGAACTCAAAAAAATAAAATGTTTAACATTTTCATTTTTCGCTTTTAAAGCAAGTTCGTATGTTAAATCGCGATTCACTCTAAAGTATTCATCTGCATTTTGTTTTCCACCTTTTTGATGAACAATTCCAGCAACGTGCAATACAGTATCATACCCCACAAAATCTTGTTTTTTCCAGTCCTCATCTCTAACAGTTATCGATTCGACAATCATTGAATCAGCATATTTTTTCAAAACCCATTTTTCAAATGAAGAACCAACATAACTAGTTTTTCCAGTAATTAAAACTTTATTCACTTTTTTTCTCCTTCTTAGTTTTCACGTCTTTTAATATAGATCCTGTTCCACCTTCTAAAACTCCATCGCTCTTTATAACGCTTAAAAAAGTTCCTGTAAAACAACGTACATCCATCCAAAATGATAACTTTTGAATGTAATAACCATCTAACTCAGCCTTTATTTCTATAGTGAGTTCATCACGACCGTTGATTTGAGCCCATCCTGTAAGACCTGGCAAAACGTCATTTGCGCCATGTTTTTCACGTTCCTCAATCAAGTCATATTGATTCCAAAGAGCTGGACGGGGACCAATTACAGCCATCTCACCTTTTAAAATATTGATGATTTGCGGCAATTCATCAAGACTCGTTTTACGGAGAAACTTACCTGTTTTCGTGATGTATCGATCTGGATCTGTTAATAAATGCGTCGGCATATCTTTCGGTGCATCGATTCGCATCGTCCGAAACTTTAAAATATTGAAGTGCGATTGATGAAGTCCGACACGTTTCTGTTTGAAGAAGACAGGACCTTTTGATTCAAGTTTGATTGCAATCATAATTCCGATAAACAATGGCGATAGCACAATCAATCCAATCAAAGAAAGAATAAAGTCGATTTTTCGTTTTTGTTCGCTATACTTCATCATTCACACTCCATTTATTAGACAGTCTCGCGTACGTCTTTATTTACGTTCATATTATTTAAATCTAAACAATCGTTTGCCCAATTAACGAGATACAAACCGAGTCCTTCGCTCGTTTTCAATTCATTCATTCGTGTAAGCTTCTCTTTCAAGTTTGTTTCTTCACTCACGATGCCTGTAAAGATTTTCGGATACACTGCTTCAGGATGAACTTCTCCTTCTTTGAGTAGCTCTTCAAACATCTTCTCACCAGGACGAATCCCGCTAAAAGCAATCGAGATTTGCTCTTCAGTGAATCCACTCAGTTTGATCATATTGCGGGCGAGGTCGACGATTTTTACCGGTTCACCCATATCAAGCACGAACACCTCGCCTCCATCAGCGAGCGTACCAGCTTGAATGACGAGACGGCTTGCTTCAGGAATCGTCATGAAGTAACGAGTCATATCAGGATGCGTCACTGTGACCGGTCCACCTTTTTCAATCTGTGTCTTGAACAATGGGATAACCGATCCGCGGCTGCCTAACACGTTACCAAAACGAACGACTGCGTATTTTGTCCGACTCGTTTTAGCTAAGTTTTGAATGATCATCTCGGCGACTCGCTTTGTAGAGCCCATCACATTCGTCGGGTTGACTGCTTTGTCTGTTGAAATCATGACAAAACGAGATGCACCATACTCATCCGCCATCTCGGCGACGTTTTTCGTGCCGTAAATATTATTTTTCACTGCTTCATGTGGGTTTGCTTCCATTAACGGGACATGCTTGTGTGCGGCCGCATGGAAGACGAGGTGTGGTGAATGTGTCATAAAGACGTCACGCAACCGTTCGACGTCTTGGACGTCAGCGATGACTGGAATGAGTTCTACCTCTAAGTTCAACTCTCTTAACTCTCTTTCGATCAAGTAAATACTATTCTCACCGTGACCGAGAAGGAGCAACCGTTCCGGATTAAACTTCAAGATTTGACGACAAATTTCGGATCCGATCGAGCCACCAGCACCTGTCACCAAAACAGTTTTTCCTTCGACTTCGGATTGGATACCCGAGATGTCGAGTTCGACCGGTTCGCGGCCGAGCAAATCTTCAATCGACACTTGACGCATTTGATTAACCGCGACTTTACCAGCTGCGACTTCTTCAATCATCGGTAGCGTATGCACGTTCGTACAAACCACTTTCGCCCGCTTGATGATGGCTAGTCGCTCTTGGTACTTCATCGATGGGATGGCGAAGACGATTTTATCGACTGCTTCCTTCTCGACGATGTCTTCCAAATCGTTGACCGTCCCGACGACTTTGACCCCGTTGACGGTAAGCGTCTGTAGATGACGGTTATCGTCAAGGAAGCCAATCGGGTTCATTCGGTGGTTATCTGACTGGTTCATTTGCCGGACGAGCATGCGTCCAGCTTGTCCCGCTCCAATAATGAGCGTCCGCTTTTCGTCTTTACGTCGCTTCATATTGCGACCACGCAAGATCGAAAGCTGATCGTGTTTCCACGTTACGTAAATACGTGACCCTAAACGAATGCCACCTAATAGTAGAAGCGACAAACAGAAGCTGAGGAACAACATCCGCTCCATCGCTTCGCCGTAAACGGTGAACTGAATAATATAAAGGGTGATCGTACTCAAGAAAAGCGTCATCGCGAGACGGATTGCCTCAGACATACTCGCAAAGCGCCAAGCGACACGGTATAGACGGCTGACGCCCGCCATGACGATAAATAACGCACTATATAAAATAGCTGACTCAATAAAATGATTTTGATCAATATTTTGAATGAATTCGACTGGATACAAGAAAAAATAAGTGACGACCATCGACGATAAGATTGCTGCCATATCGAGGATGACCAATATACTTGTCCGTAACGACTTTCGACCTAGTTCAGGAATGGACAATCGTTTTCCCTCCCTTTCAATTGACCGCGTTCATAGAAGATTGTTCTTCTACTAACTGCGTCATCATCTTTAAGACATCGTCTCGTAAGTCTTCTCGTGCCAAGGCGAATTCCAACGTCGTCTGGATAAAGCCGAGCTTTTCCCCGACGTCATAGCGCTTACCTGTGAATTCAAAGGCGAATACACGTTGGACTTCGTTCAACCGTGTGATCGCATCCGTCAATTGGATCTCACCACCCGCACCTGGCGCTTGCGTCTCTAAAAACTTAAAGATTTGCGGCGTGAACAAATAACGTCCAAGAATTGCCAAGTTCGATGGCTCGGTCCCTGGTGCCGGCTTCTCGACGAACGACTCGACTTTATGTAACCCGCCTTCAAGCGATGACTGAATGTCGACGATGCCATAACGATGCGTCACGTCACGCGATACCGGTTGGACACCGATAATCGAACTTTCTGTCTTGTTGTACTGTTCGATTAATTGACGGGTACAAGGCACGTCCGCTTGCACGATGTCATCCCCAAGCATGACGACGAACGGCTCGTCGCCGATGAACGCTTTTGCTTGAAGCACGGCATGACCGAGTCCCCTCGGCTTCGATTGACGGATAAAGTGAATGTTAATGTTCGTCGTCTCCTCGACGAGCTTCAAAAACTCCGACTTCCCTTTCTCAATCAATTGCTGCTCAAGTTCCGGCACCGAGTCGAAGTGGTCCTCGATAGCCCGCTTGCCTTTACCTGTCACGATCAAAATGTCTTCAATGCCTGATTCGACCGCTTCTTCGATGATGTATTGGATCGTCGGTTTATCGACGATCGGCAACATCTCTTTCGGCATCGCTTTTGTCGCCGGTAAGAAACGTGTTCCGAGGCCCGCTGCCGGAATGACGGCTTTTTTCACTCGCTTCACTGTCATCTATCCCACTCCTTATGGATGGTTTTATCTAGTCTGTAGAATCAATAGAAAAAAGGATGTATCTACCATCCTTTAAAAAAATTATAAATTAAGGGTATCACGTTCTATCCACCTAAAAAACCAAGGAAAGGAAATTAAAACATAAAATCGTTCGACAGATGTCGACAAAAATCATAATGATAACCTAGTTGTCAACCGTTTATTGTTAATAAAGGGAAATTATTTCTTCCATTTCCCTCTCCAATTTTTAATTGGAAGAATAGGGGGGTCGATGAAGACGAATTCATCTTTCAGGACCGCTTCGGCGTTACCGACGTATGTGTCCCATTTGTCGGCCCCAAGTTCTTTTGTGACCGCGTCTTTGGCGTCATCCCAGTAGAATGTACGGCGACCGGTACTATGGGCGTCCGAGGCAATCAAGTGGCTCAGTCCGTTACGAAGGAACGTAAAAGCGAGGTCTTGCACGTTTTGTCCGAACTCGCCTGTCAGACTGCCCGTTGTGATTTGCGACAGCGCCCCCGACGACACGAAGTCCATCAACCGTTTCGGGTTCGTCGCGAACTCTTTGTTGCGCTCCGGGTGAGCGATGACCGGTGTGTACCCTTCCGTCTGCAAACCGAAGAACAGTTGCTCGGCATAGGCCGGGACAGAGTCGCTCGGAAACTCGACGAGGACGTAACGCGATCCGGCGAGCGAAAGCGCCTGGCCTTGCTCGAGCGCCTCGACTAACTCGCCGAACACACGAATCTCTTGGCCAGCGTATAAGTCGAGCGCGATACCCTCATGGCGCAGTACGTCTTGAAGCTTGGCGACGGCGTTTTGGACGTTCAACTCGTCCGTCTCGAACTGGGGGTGAAACGCGTGGGGGGTGACCACGATTGCGGTCACCCCTTCACTTGCCGCGCGTTTCGCCATTTCTACCGCTTGTTCGACCGTCTCCGGTCCGTCATCGACGGCCGGAAGCAAGTGACAATGGATATCAATCATGGCGTTGTCTCCTTTTTACTCGTACGCGTAGTAGTAATAGTAATCGTCGCTGCCTTGCGGCTCACGCTTATTCAAGACGACGCCGAGAATATGGGCCTCAGCGAGCGTCAACTGTTCTTTCGCTTTGACGACCATCTGGCGGTCCGACTTGTCGCAACCGACGACGAGGACGACGCCGTCTACTTTCCGGGCGAGGACGCGTGTGTCGGCGACTTGCATCATCGGCGGGGCGTCTAAAATGATGATGTCGTAATTCGTCTTCAACTCTTCGAGCACGCGGTCCATCGTCTTCGACGACAATAGCTCCGACGGGTTCGGCGGGATTGGTCCCGCGGCCATCAAGTCCAAGTTCTCGACTTGTGTCGAATGCGTCGCTTTCTCGATCGTCGTCTTCTTGGCGAGGACGGTCGACAGCCCGATGCCGTTCGACAGGCGGAACGTGAAGTGGGCCGTCGGGCGGCGCATGTCGCAATCGACGAGTAAGACGCGCTTGCCTTGCTGGGCGTAGACGACGGCGAGGTTCGACGATGTCGTCGACTTGCCTTCACCAGACGAGGCCGATGTGATGACCATCGTCTGTAAGTCGTCATCGACGGCTGTGAACTCGAGGTTCGTCCGGATCGTCCGGTATTGCTCGGAGATCGGCGACTTCGGCTTGTGGACTGTGATCAAGTCGCGGCCTGTCTTGTCGTATTTGATATGTTTGTGTTTCTTTTTCCCGAAATTAAACATGGACTTCTTCACCTTTCACTTTCGCTTGGCGTTGTTGCTGCATCTCGACACGATCAATGACCGGGATCGACCCTAATACCGGGAGTTCTAAAATTGTCTCGACGTCTTGCTCCGTCTTGATGCGACGGTCGAGCACGACTTTGAGGAAAGCGATAGCGACTCCGATCATCAAGCCAAGCACGGTCGCGATCGCCGTATTGAGCAAGATGTTCGGGCTGACCGGAAGCATCGGTACGGACGCATCCGACAACACTTTGACGTTGTCGACGCCGCTCATTAATTCTTTCACTTCTTTCGAGAACACCGTGCTGATCTCGTTGGCGATATCTGTTGCGAGCACCGGGTTCGTATGTTGGACCGCAATGTTGATGACTTGCGAGTTTTGTTCGCTGTTGACGGTAATCAAGTTACTGATGTCCTCCGGGGCACCGACGACGTTCTCTTGGACCGGCTCTAAGATGGCCGGGCTCTGGATGATGACGCGGTACGTGTTGACGAGCGCGACCGATGACTGGACTTGGCCGGTGTCGATCATGTTGTTTTGTGTCTCTTTCGGTGCGACGAGCACTTGTGTCGACGCTTCATACGTCGGTTGGATGACGTACGAGCTGACGAGGAAGGCGATGAGTGCCGCGATGAGTGCTAAACTTGCGATGAGCCATTTGCTCCGCTTCAAGATGGAGAACAGTTCTCCAAGGGAAATCGTTTCTTCATTCATATTCGTGTTCTCTCTCCTCTATTCTGTAAAATCACGACTGGAAAATTTCCGCAAATAATATTTTTACTGACAATACCAAAACATTATAGCAAAAATTCTCTCCCGTGATGACCCATTTTTTAAAAATTGGGTTTTTTGGCATGCAAATCTGCTAAACTTTGAAAGGAATAACTTTACAAAAGGAGGAGACAATAGTGCACGTTAGTGAGCGCCTACTCCAGCTATATGCCGACGTCGATGCGTCGACACGTACAAACTTACAAACTTTAATCAAACAAAATTTAGGGGACGGCAAATCGTTGACCGTTTCTTTTGAAGAACTGACCGGTGCGACGAAAGCCTCACTCCCGACCGATGAGAAATCAGCGGCCGACTTCACGGCTTGGATCAAAGACGGGAAGAAAGATGTCACGTTCCTTCCATATTACGTGTCTTTACTCGAGAAGCATGATCGCGTATTGAACAAAGAAGCGACGGTGCCGCAACCGATCGCGGTTGACAAGACAGTCGTCAATGAGACAACTGCTGACACCGCATCGGAAAAAACGCCACAATCAGCAGCACCGGCCCCGAAGCCGCGTTACGTGCCGGAGACATCGGTCCCGTCACGCGCCGAACGGGCCAAGCGAATTGAACCGGCCCGCCCTCGTAAGAAGAAAGGCAAATGGCTCGGTGGCCTGTTGCTCGTCTTAGTCTTATTAGGCGGCGGTTATATCGGGTATCCATATGTAGCGGCGCTGTTTGAGCCGAGCGAGACAGCCGAAGTTGAGACAACGACGCCTGAGCCGGAACCGGTCGCCGAAGCACCAGCAGTGACCGAAGTCTGGCTCACCGAGAAAAACGTCGACCTCGTCAGTGAACCGAACGGCACGAACGTGACGTACACCGGGGACATCGGGGACCGTTACGACGTCCTCGAGGAACGAGACGACCACGTCCTGCTCGACCTCGGTGTCGATGACATGAACGCCTGGGCACCGATGGAATCGGTCACGACCGACTGGAAGCCGTTCACGCTCAGTGACCAACAAGTCCTCAACTTCTTACAGACCGGTGTAGATCAAACCTACCTCGATTCGACGACCGTCGATGACTATTTGTCATTTAGCGAAAGTGAATTATATGAGGTACTTGGCCAACCGTACGGCCGCGATGACGATGCACTGAACGACTATGCGTTCTACAACGGCATTTTCTTCGTCATCCAAGACGAGGCCGTCCACGCCATTGACTGGACGAACACGCCAACGACGAAAGAAGCGTTCAAACAGCTCGGCCGACCGGTGTACGAGACAGAAGATGCGATCGTCTTCGAGAGCCCTAAATATTCGCTCCGCATGTTTGTTGGAGAGAACGGGACTTCGACGCGCATCCGCGTGACCGAAATTTGACTTTGAAAGGAGCTTTCCCTATGCAAACCATCCTCGTGACGGGTGGTGCCGGCTATATCGGTACCCATACCGTCCTTCAACTACTTGAGACCGGACACGACGTCATCGTCCTCGACAACTTGTCGAACAGCCGCCGTGAGGCGCTCGAACGCGTCGAGGCGCTGACTGGGAAAACGATCGAGTTTTATCTCGGCGACATCCTCGACCGGGAGTTATTGGAACAGATCTTCTTGAAACATACGATCGACGCCGTCATCCATTTTGCCGGACTGAAAGCCGTCGGCGAATCGGTGAACGAGCCGCTTCGCTATTACGAGAACAACGTCGTCGGGACGACCGTCCTGCTCGACGTGATGAACGCGTTCGACGTGAAACGGATCGTCTTCTCTTCCTCTGCGACCGTATACGGCATGCCGGAACGGACCCCGATCGACGAATCGTTCCCGCTCAGCGCGACGAACCCGTATGGCCGCACGAAGTTGATGATCGAAGACATCATGCGCGACTTGGCCGTCGCCGACCCGGCGTGGAGCATCGCGCTCCTCCGCTACTTCAACCCGATCGGCGCCCATGCGTCAGGCCAGATCGGCGAAGACCCGTTCGACGTACCGAACAACTTGATGCCGTACATCACGCAAGTCGCCGTCGGCCGCCTGAGCGAACTGAGCGTGTTCGGTGACGACTACGACACACCGGACGGCACTGGTGTCCGCGACTACATCCACGTCGTCGACTTGGCAGAAGGCCACTTGAAGGCGCTCGACTATGTCATGGACCACACCGGCGCCGAGGCGTTCAACCTCGGGACCGGCACGGGCTACAGCGTGCTCGACCTCGTCAAGGCTTTCGAGGCGGAGAGTGGAAAAACTGTCCCGTATAAAGTGACGCCGCGTCGCCCAGGCGACATCGGCAGCTGCTACGCCGACCCGACGAAGTCGAAAGACGCGCTCGGTTGGGAAGCGAAACACGACGTCCGCGCCATGTGCCGTGACGCCTGGAACTGGCAAGCGAACAACCCGAACGGTTACCGGGCATAAGAAAAACCCCTTACGCGAGAACGAGTTATCGTTCTTCCGTAAGGGGTTTTGTCATGTCTTCTTCTATCAGGTCTTCTTCTATCAGATCTTGTCGCGCCCCGAGCACGCCGTAGTCAAGGACGACGATCAAGATGGCGATCCCGGCGAGCGTCCACGCGGCGTCGATGGCGAACTCGCCGACGATGAAGCCGAACAAGACGAAGGCGCCGAACGTCAGGTAATAGCCCTTGCGCCAAAGCGACCGGTACCGCTTGGCGACGTCACGGTCCCATACGTAGAGGGCGACGTAACCGACCAAGGCGATAAACAGTGTGGCAAACATCCAATAGAGAAACGACTGCAGCGTCAAGCCGAACAAATACGTGAATAAAGGTTGATTCATGGAAATCCGCTCCTTCGGTGTATGGTCGTGTATGTCATGGAACTTCCTTCTATTCCATTTTCTACCTAAACACCGAATGCGTCAATACGCCTATTCATCAAAAATGATTTTTGATTCAAAAGACCTATTCTTGTTTGAGCCACATAAAGTCGTACGCCTCGAGCACGACCGCCTCTACCCTTTCTCCCGTGAACAAGTTCGTCCCGCTCGCAGCGATGACGACCCGTTCGTCCGACACGTTCGTATAGAGCGCAAGCGTCTCGCCGCCCCCGCTCCGCTCGACCGTGAACACGCGTTTGTCCGTCGCGACGATACGTTGCTCGGCGTAAGGTGAGAAGGCCGGGTGCGTCCGCTTGACGTTCAGCTGGCTCAAGATGCCGGAGAACACTTGCAGGCGGTACGGGTCCGTCTTCAGCTCTTGGACGAGCGCGGCCCGCTCGACCGGCGTCGTCACCCCGAGCAGCGTCCGGTAATCGACGGCCGGGATGCCTTGGAGCGAGAACAGGACGCTATGGGCCGCGAGCAACATGGCGACCGACGGCTCGAGCAAGTTCTTCTCGAACGGGTCCCGCTCCGGGCTCGACAAGAAGTGGAAGTACGTCTTCCCGTCCCCCGGTGCCTCGATGCGGTTGGCCCAGTCCGTCAGCCCTTTGACGTTGCCTTGGGTGAAAGCGAGCAGCGCATGGGACGCCAAGTCGAAGTGACAGACGACGTCGGCGACTTCGAAATAGGAACCGATCCGGCTCACGTCCCCTTCATAGGCGAGGACGAGCTGGCCGTGCGGTTTATAGTGGTGGAGGATCAATTGCCACAGTTCGAGCACGTGCTTGATCCGCTCCTCGGGCATGCCCCGGAACGATTGGACGTGGACCCGGACTTTCGTCGCCCCTTGCGCGAGCCGTTCGATGAACGCGTCGGTCTCGTCGAGCAAATCGACTTGCATCTCGTTATAGACGTCCGGCGTCATCTCGTACATGAGATCGAACTCGTCGTGGAAGCGCCCGAGATCCTCGAACAGACGGATGCGCGGGTTGACGGCCGTGTCGGTCGGCTTCACTTGATGCGGGAACAGCGACACGAGATACAAGTCGCTGATGGACGATCGGACGTGGTCTTTCAACAGCGTATGCAACGCGTCGAGGTCTTGCGTCCCGTCGGTCGTGATGGCGTTCGCGTCGATGGTGAGGACGCTCGTCAGCTCGCTCGGCGCCTCATGGTCGTGCCACGTGTGGCCGGCCCACTTGTCGAACAGACGGCGCCAGTCGTCGGCTGTATGATCGTCTTCAAGTTGATTGATTATCGGTTCAAGTTTGTCCCAAATCATGTGATCCCTCCTAGTCCTGTCTCTATTAACAGTCCCACCGATGTGACCGTTTCAAACGCACGAAAAAAGCCACCCGAGGGCGGCTTCAGTCCATCAAACGCTTCAGTTCGGTCTGGACGCTTACGAGCGAGTCCGGATTTGGGTTCCAATAATAGATCCCGTCCGCTTCTAGCCCGCCCGCCCCTTCGATCCGGAGCGTGCTGGCGTTGCGGAACGCCTGCATGTAGTCCGTCGACAGACCGACGAGCTCGGTGAACTCGATGTTCGTCTTGGCACGGTTGCCGGCGACGTCCAACAGTTTCGTCACTTTATCGACCGAGAAGTCGGAACGCCCTTTCTCGACGATGGCCGCGACGACGGCGCGTTGCCGCTCTTGGCGGCCGAAGTCCCCGTTCGGGTCGTTGTAACGCATGCGCGTATACGACAATGCCGACTCACCCGTCAACTCCACTTCACCGACCGGATACGAGTAGCCGTCCGACGCGAACGCGAAGTTGTTCGTCACCGTGATGCCGCCGAGCGCGTCGACGACCTCGGTGAACGCCTCCATGTCCGTCTCGACGACGTAGTCGATCGGGATGTCGAGCAATTCTTCGACCGTGTCCATCGCCATCTCGGCCCCGCCGAACGCGTAGGCGTGGTTGATCTTGTCACGCATCCCGCGTCCGACGATCTCCGTTTTGGTATCCCGCGGGATGCTGAGCATCGCCCCTTCGTCCGTCTCTGGGTTGAGCGTCATGACGATGATCGAGTCGCTCCGCCCTTGCTCGGTGCCACGGCGGTCGACGCCGAGGAGGAGGACCGACACGGACCGTTTCTCTTCGATCGTCTGCACTTGTTTGCGCTCTTCAGAGATTTCTAAATTATCGTTCACCCGTGTCACCGTCTCATTGACGTCCTGGTACATCGACCAGACGAACAGCCCGCCGGCGATGAGGAAGACGGTCATGACGCCTACTGTGAGCAACACCCATTTCTTCCATGATGATTTCTTGCGATGTCTCGCCATCGGACCACCTGCTTTCATTGAGCTATATCATTAAGAATTCCCACTTATCGTGTTGTATTATAGCACGTTGCCAAAAAATGCTAACGATTTCTTTCGGATTTTCATGGGAAATGTGTGCGCTGTGGCCGGCGTCGCATCTGACCGGGCCAAGCCGCGTTGATCTCCGCCCCGAGCAGCATCGTCGCCGCCGTCAAGTAGAGCCAGATCTGCAGCAAGATGACGATCCCGATCGTCCCGTACGTGTCGCCGAACATCGTGAACTGGTCGACATAGATGCTGTAGGCGGTCGACAACAGTTGCCACGAGATGACGGCGAAAGTGGCGCCTGGGAGCGTATCCGTGAATTTGACGTGTTGCTGGGGCGCGAACTTATAAAACAGCGAGAATGCGAAGATGAGGATGACGGTCGAGACGGTATACCGGGCGAGCGTCGCCAACCGTTCAAACTCCTCGAGCACCGGGAACCATGCGTACATGAGCTCGACGAACTCACGGCCGAAGATGTGGAACACGATCAAGATGACGGCGCCGACGCTGAAGGCGACGAGCGTCAACAGCCCGATGAGCCGACGGACGATGTAGCTGCGCGCCTCGGTCTCGCCGTAGGCGAACACGGTCAGCTTGACGAGCCGGGCCGCCCCGTTCGAGGCCGACCAGACGGCGATGACGGCACCGACCGAGATGAGCCCGGCGTTGATGTCACCGCTGACGTCGTAGACGACCGACAGCATGTCACGCACACTCGCGCCCGGGATCAAGATCTCGATCTGCTCGATCAACAGGGCGTCGTCGATCCCGAGCCACGCCATGACGGCGAACAACAGGACGAACGTCGGGAAAATGGCGAGAAACCAGAAGAAGGCGAGCGTGGCGCTATAGTCGTTAATGTGATGGTCTTTGAAGCGATGGCGGACGTCGATGATGAGACGGATCAGTCGGTCGAGCACACGGGTCACCCCTTTTCTTTTTATTATCGCACAGATTAAAACGCCCCATCCGCTTTGGATGAGGCGCCATTGTCATTGTTCCATCAATTCGCCGAGATACGACTTCACGTCTTCAAGTGAGGCCGCATCCGGGTTCCAGTAATAGATGCCGTCCTCAGCCTTGCCGCCAGTGCCTTCGAGTCGAAGGACGTCCTGGTTTTTGAAGGCGGCCATATAGTCGGCCGACAGCGTCCGGATGTCTTTGAACGTCATGTTCGTCTTCGCGTTATTGCCTAAGACGTCGAGCATATTGTTGAACTTCGAGATCGAGAAATCGTCTTTCCCTTTGTTGACGAGCGCCGTGATGACGTCACGCTGACGCTCTTGGCGACCGAAGTCACCACTCGGGTCGTCGTAGCGCATTCGCGTGTACGCGAGCGCCTCGGGGCCCGACAAGTTGATCGTGCCTGGCTCGAACGAATACTCGCCCGACGTGAAGGCGAACTTGTTCGTCACTTCGACGCCGCCGAGAAGGTCGACCGTGTCTTGGAACCCTTTCATATCGACTTCGGCGACGTAGTCGATCGGGATGTCGAGTAAGTTCTCGACCGTCGCGAGCGCCATCTCGGCACCGCCAAACGCATAGGCGTGGTTGATCTTATCGGTCGTGCCTTTGCCGACGATCTCCGTCTTCGTGTCGCGCGGGATGCTGAGCATCGCGCTCGCGTCCGTATTCGGATTGAGTGTCATGACGATGATCGAGTCGCTGCGGCCTTGTTCGTCGGCACGGCGGTCGACACCGAGCAACAGGACCGATACCGGTTTCTTGTCGCTGATCGTCTGCTTGTTCATCCGTTCCGGGCTGAGCCCAGCCGACTCGTTCAAACGGCTGACCGTCGAGTCCACTTGGTTATACAAATAAGCTGCCACCCCGACTCCGATGAGCAGGAACAGTCCGACGACAATCCCCACAATCAACGCGATGCGTTTTGCAGGTGTTTTCTTCCTACGACGTTTCTTGACTCTCTTTTTCTTTTGCTCTTCCATGACGTGGCACCTTTCCTCGAACCTGTAGTCAATTTCACATAGGTTTTATTTTAGCATGCACTTCATTATTAATATTTCCATTTTTTATAAAAGAGGTAAATGGTTGCCGATTGTTGTCGAATCATTCACTCGTTTATTTTTATCGGCCGGTTTTGAAAAAAGGTTTAGCTTTTCTGACATATCTTTTTCAACCGTACCCTGAGCTCCAAAAACCGAAACCGCTACCATTCGCATCACCATGGGCACAAGGTCGCAACACGCAGTTTTAATTCTCACGAAACCGATTGGGACGTCATCAATCCGTCATTTTTTTAGGTCCGTTTCCTTATTTCTAAAAAACGTCATCGTACAAACGCATTATTTTTTGTAATATTTGTATATGCAATCATATAAATGTAATTTAAATCCAATATTTTTATGAAGGGGATAGACGGATGCGTTTCGTCGTCACGTGTTTTTTCGAGAAAAAAGAGCCGTTTTCATTCATTATTTATGGAAGTTCGAGGCACCAGGCCGAGCAGACGTTCAACCAGACGCTCCAGTTGGCCAATCCGCTCAACGACTTCATCGAGGCGAGTGACGGACAGAAGATTCGAATCGGGTCGATCCTCGCCTACCGGATCGATGATATGAATCCCCTCTTTTGAATCCGCTCCATTTCGGGTAACCCTTATAAAGACTAAACTAATCGATCGGGGGAACGGATATGGAACTAGGAATGATTGGACTTGGCAAGATGGGACTCAACCTCGCACTCAATTTGACAGACGGGGGCCACCGCGTGCTCGGGTATGACCCGGGCAACGTGTCGACGAGCCAGTTCGAGACGCTCGATTCGCTCGAAGCGGTCGTGAACGGGTTGAAGGCGCCGCGCGTCGTCTGGGTGATGGTGCCGGCCGGTGAAGTGACCGAGCGTGTGTTGAACGATTTGCATAATCTGTTGTCTCCAGGGGATATCGTCATCGACGGCGGCAACTCGAACTATAAGGAGTCGATGCGGCGGGCCGAGCACTTCAACGACAAACTGATCTACTTCTTCGACGTCGGGACGAGTGGCGGCATGGAGGGTGCACGTAACGGCGCCTGCACGATGATCGGCGGCGATTTGGAGGCGTTCGGCAAGATCGAGGAGCTGTTCCACGACGTGTCGACAGAATATGGCTATTTGTACGCCGGTCCGAGTGGCAGCGGGCATTTCCTCAAGATGATCCACAACGGCATCGAGTACGGCATGATGCAGGCGATCGCCGAAGGGTTCGAGATTCTCGAGAAGAGTCCGTTCGATTACGACCACGAACAAGTCGCCCGTGTCTGGAACCACGGCTCGGTCGTCCGCTCGTGGTTGATGGAGTTGACCGAGAGCGCGTTCCATAAAGACGCGAAGCTCGACGAGATCAAAGGCGTCATGCATGCGTCGGGTGAAGGCAAGTGGACCGTCGAGACGGCACTCGAATACGGCGTCCCGGCACCGGTCATCGCCATGTCGCTCATGATGCGCCAACGCTCGCTCGAGGCGGACACGTTCTCCGGCAAGGTCGTCGCCGCGCTCCGAAATGAGTTCGGTGGGCATGCGGTCGAGAAGAAATGAATGGCCAGACCGATCCGTTTTGGGTCGGTTTTTTGCGTTGTGACATTTGTCCATTCGGCCTCGTCTCGTCAGTGGTTGATACACTTGGGATATATAAACAACGATGAGTGAAAACTTCTATTTTTTGTAAAATTAATCGACGTATCCTCTGTGTATGATAGAGACAAGACTAAAATTATATCTAAAAGGGGACGGACCACTTTGCTCACACCATTCATTCAAGCAAACAGCTCGCAGACGCTCTATCATGCATTCGAGGAATTTGAATATTTCGAACTCACCGCGGCCGGCTACGACATCGAGACGTGCTTCAACGAATTGATCCAGCAAATCATCGACATCGGTCACGAGCGTAGCTACCTCTACTATGAGATGAACGGACCGCAAGTAAAGAACGTCATGTTATCCAACTTCTTATTCCAGATCTTAAAGCATGATCGACCGATCGCCGCCATCACGGGGACGTACGATGAGGACACGCACGACGTTCTGTTCGAGTTCTCCCTGCTCGACCGTGTGACGACGGCGACTGCTGTCATCGGCTCATCGGGTATGATCACAATGCTGCCCGATGCCTCGAACAACGAGCTCGGGTTCGAGCCGTGCGTGATCAGCTACAACTTCATCGAGAAGATGACGATCGCCTTGCTGGCCCGATTGCGTCATACATGAAGGTTACCCGTACGAACAACGACGTCGCTCCACCACGCTGCTCTTTCCGGAAACGCGTGCTCGGCAAGTATCGGACAATGTAGATGAGACTTAGAGGAGGCTGAGCCATGACCCGTTTCATTCACATCGCCGATATCCATCACGCAAGATATGACGATACAAACATCCTGGTAGAACACTCAAGTTTTGATATTCAGCGAGACAAACTCAATCAGTTGGCTCACGTCATACATACCGAAAGCATCCAGGCAGTTCTCGTCGCCGGTGATATCGAAGTGAGCGATCCGAATGACTTCCTTCCATATTTACGAGACTGGACAAGACTCGGTGCATCCGTATACATCATCTTCGGTGACCACGATGTACATCGTGCAGTCTATACGGATGTATGGGAGACGGTTGAGAACGTCCATTGTTTCTTGGAACCCGGCTACGTCTTCGATGCACGACTCGGTGCCGGTATATATGGTCTCAGTTGTGAAGCTAGACGAATTGGATTGTCTGAATCCTTTGTAACTGTGCCACAGCGGCGAGATGCTTATCCGAATCTGTTTCTGACCCACGGCAATCGTACCGATTTCCCTAAAGACGTTATCGCCTCGCTCGGCTACGACTACTATGCGCTAGGTCATTTGCATGAGCATAAACAACCATTTACTCGTGGCGGCGTCCCGTTCGTCTACCCGGGCCATGTCTTCTCCGTCTGGGACGGAAGCGGTAAGGCTTGGACAACAGGTTACGTCATCGGGACGATTTCTCCAGACGGTGTGACCCATGAGTTCCGTCCATTCGAAGGACCGGAGACGAGACGCATCGCCTTCAACCGATTCGACCGGAATGAGGACCGGATTCGCCTGTCGCTCGATAATATCGCTTGGGACAATGACGGCTGGGTAACGGATGATGATTCCGTCATGCGTTTCCTCGTCTGCGCCATTTTGACACGTTATCCGGACGATTACTTCGTCACTCCGAGTGACCGAAGTCAAAACGTCACGCGCGTCTGTATGACTGGTCGAACGCTACTTCGTAATGAAATTCGATTCGAGGATTTTTATCGTCGTTCCTTCAAGGCGACAGCGACCACCCAATAAAGTTACGGACGTCGTCTCAAAGAGCAAGAAGAGCAGATTTGGCAACTTGCCATGCATGACTCGCTCACAGGTCTGCCCTTGTCGCGTTTCTGCCTTTCAATACACATAACGACTCCTCCGAGATGCTCGGAGGAGTCGTTTGTTTACGATCTACTTGGTATCGCTCTTAATCTCGAGGCTGACGTAAGACGTCTTCAATTCGAGTTGATACAACGTCCCGCTATCTCCGAACGGGCGAACGCTTCCGAACGAGAACTTGCCCGTTTCCAAATATGTCCCTGCCTGCAGACGGATGAGCATCGTCGACGGTATCAGCATCTGGTCGCTGTTGATTTCAATCGTGTCCTCAGTATAAGCGACCTCGATGTCTGCTTGTTGATACAGTTCGTACTTTTGATACGCGTCATACTGGGTGAGTGCCTCAAGGTGCGGATACGTCCGGTCAATCATCTTGAACATGTCTTCAAACGAGTCTTTCATCGTCGCCCAACCCTGTCCTTTCGAGCGCCGTTCATCCAACACGTCGTCCGGATGAATAAAGTGCGACACGAGTCCAAAATTTGCGATCGCGTCGACGATGACGAACTGGTCGTCTATCGTTTCATTATATCCGCTCGAAATGCGCGGAAAGTTATATAGATGTTCATAAATCGGATCGGGGCCGAACTCTTGGACGTAACTGCCTTTCGAGGTGTCCCCGCTGTACAGGCTAGCGATGATGAGTCCGTCAGGGAATGCTTCGTTCAAGACAGAAAGGCCAGACGCCCCGATAATGTTTGATGGGGGAACGTAGCTCCGAATCTCTTCTTTCGGCATGTAATAGTCGAACGTTTCGACGACCCGTTCGACGGTGCTCCGCATCTCCTCTCGACTCGCCCACGCCGTGTACCCGAGGTCAGGGTCCATCGTCTCCCCGTTCGTCACTAACGGCTGGTGGTTAAATCCGTGCAGCCCGATCTCCCCGTCCACTTGCATGAGACCACGCCCGTATTCGAACATCGATGCCCGGATCTTTTGAATAAGTTGGTCGACGCTCTCTTCACTCGACGCTTTATAGCTCCCAATCATAAACCCGGTGTAGACCAGATCATGGTCGCGGGCAATCTGTTGCACGTCCTGCCACCAGACGTCTGAGAAGAAATCTTTGATCGACAACCCGTACGCGTCCTCGATGACCGGGATCGAGTTATCGGGCACCGGTGCCGGGAAATCATCAAAGTGGACGACTTTAATGCCGGATTGCTGGGTCACGAAAGCCGGGAACATCATCGTCAGCGCCTGCACCATCAAGCCGCGTGAGATTTTGTCAGACAGCGAAGTCGTGTTCCAAAACATGACTTCACCGTCACCATATGGCGCCATCCATAAAATCGGCTCGTCTTTCGCCGTGATCAGCACGTCGGAACGCGCCGCGAGCTCGACGTCGGCGATACTGTGGATAAACAATAACAATTCAGAGTCTGGCGATAGGTCGACATAGCCCGGGAAGAGTTCTCGTTCAAAGGTAAGCCCGTCGACCCCGTCTATAAAGTCCCCGAATTCGCTGACACCGACGAGGTCAGCCCACTTCGCGTCGATGAAACGTCCGACGATATAGAGGCGCCCCCCTTGTTCGACGAACTGTTTGATCGTCTCGTACGGCCACTGCTCCGTGTTTTCTCCGCTCAAGACGAGCACGTTATACGGTGACGGGTCAAGCCCCTCGATTTGTGCAGCCGTGATCGATGTGTATGGGAGTTTGGCGTAGTCGAGCGCGTATTTGAAGTTCGTCAAAATCGCCTCGGACAATTCGTCCTCGTTTTGATGAATGTAGATGTCGATCGGCTCTCCTTCAAGTTCTCTGTTCTCACCCGCTAGCGTCTTGAACTCTCTCGCTTCATTGGTTTTGGTCGGGATCAACCGGTGGCCATAGTCGAGTCTAAGCAACTGGACAAATAGAATTCCGACTAAGAGTAGCGAAACTAAGGCAGCGACATAGCTGATCATTGATTTGTTCATCAGACTGCACCTTCTAACCGTCTAAGAATGAACCGCCTGTCTTCTAGGGTGGTGCTTTCCGGCACCATATCTTTCATCCGGTCAAGCAACGGGCGAAGGGTAGCCTCTCCCTCGTCTGCGAACACAAGTTGCCCCGACATCAAGGGACAAGGTCGGTTTTTCCGTCCGTGGCATGCAGCCGGGTCGTCGATCCGCTCGATGGTGACCGTTGATCATGTGACGCACATCGCTTTTATGAATGTTATGACCGTTCCTTGAATTAGGTGTATACTCTGAGACGCATGATTCGTTCGTTTTCGTGTTATGGGTATGCTGGTCCGTCGACTGACACGTTCAGTGCCTAGAATCACAGTCTGGCGACGATCCCGCTATCACTATATGGAAATAATATATACAAAAAATATATCATGTGATTTCATTCCTACTTGTGTATACATATAAACAATCGCCCGATTCTTCTAATATCGCGACGCTTTAGGTCTATTTTCCCGTTTTATTGACTCTTCACTCAAACATATTTACTACTCGTCAAATTATGCGTATATTTGTACACGTTGCTGTTTTTGTAATGATTGGAAATGAAAATCAGGAATGTTTCACCGTTCCTGACTTGATATATTTAGATTAAGGAGGAAACTATGACTCGGTTCAACTGGATCAATCCGCTCAAATCTCGATTGGCTGCCACTGATTTACCGATCGCACTCGCTGACGTCACGAACGACCGCCACTTCATCGAAGGACACCTCGACCCGGTCTTCTTGCTCGACATTCACGGGAACATCGTCGACGCCAACGAGAAACTGTCGCTCTTGCTCGGCTACACGAAGCGTGAGCTGTTCACGCACTTCGCCCGCTTCACGACCGAGGCGGACGCCGAACGGATCCAAACGTATTTCGCAAGCGCCCTGTCAGGAACTGAAGAGACGTACACATGCATGGCGAAACAGAAGGACGGCCGCATGTTGAAGCTTCAGATCACCAACATCCCTGCCTATGACAACCACTTGATCGTCGGCGTGTACGGGATCGCCCGGGACATCACGCAAGTCGACCGCTTAAAGGACGAGGTGGAACGTCTTCGCGACTTATACAAGCACGTTGAGGCGTCCATCTACCGCAAAGATTTACGGACCGGGAAGCTCGAGTTTTATACGGCCGGATTTGAGACGTTGTTCCAGACGGCACCGCAAGCGATGGGCGAGGACCCGACATCTTACCATCACGCGATCCACGGGAACGACTTGGCCAAAGTCCAGGCCGCCCATACGAGCGTCGAAGCGGGACAGGAAACGATCGTCCTCTATCGGATCAACTTCAACGACAGCGTCAATTGGGTCGAGGAACGCCTCATCCCGAAGTTTGACGACGACGGCACGGTCATGGCCGTCATCAGTATCGCCCATGATATCACCCGTCTGAAGACGCAAGAAGAACAGATCTGGCAGCTCGCCATGCACGACTCGCTCACCGGTCTGCCGAACCGGAGCCTGTTTCTCCATGAGTTGGACGAACGGATGGAGCAATATGAGCACATCGCGGTCCTGACGATCAGCTTCAACTCGATTCACCGGATCAATCACGACTTCGGCTACGCCGTCGGAGATGACTGGATCGCCGCAGCGACGTCGGCCCTGCTCCATCGATTGCCGAACGGCAGTTTCGTCGGTCATCTCGGGGGTGACGAATTCATATTGCTCTTGCCCGATGTCACGGACGAGACCTCGTTGATCACGAACTGCCAGTCTTTGCTCAAGCTCGGGGAGAAGCATATCCAAGTCGGCCCGTACGAATGGCGCCCGCCCGTCTCGATCGGGGTCAGCCGCTATCCGCATGACTCGACCGTCCCGGAAGAACTGCTACAGTATGCCAACACGGCACTCGGCCGGACGAACTTGCCGGGTATGGACCGGTTCGTCTTTTACGCCTCGAGCTTCAATATCGACTCGTATCGGCGTCATCAGCTCGGCAACGATTTGCGTCGCGCCATCGAAGAGGACGAACTCTTCCTTGAATTCCAACCGAAAGTCGACGCCTGGTCGGGCCGGATCGTCGGGGCCGAGGCGCTCGTCCGCTGGCAACATCCCGAATGGGGACGGATTCCGCCGAACGACTTCATCCCGTTGTCTGAAGAGAGCGACCTCCACATCCAACTCGCCGACTGGGTGCTCCATCATACGTGTGCCCATCTCCACGACTGGCAGGACAAAGACCTCCCCGTCGTTCCGGTGTCGATCAACGTGTCACCGAAACGACTGTTGCACGGGCATTATGCCGAGACGATCACGCGGGCGCTCCGCCGCTATACGCTCACACCGTCGCTGCTCGAGATTGAGATATTAGAGACCGATGTCTTGAGCGATAATCGGAAGATTCACGATACACTCGAACAGCTCGACGCCGCCAATATCCGTGTCGCCCTCGACGACTTCGGGACCGGCTACTCGTCGTTATCTTATTTGCAGCAGTATCCGATCAAGACGATCAAGATCGATCAACAGTTCGCCGCTGATTTGCATGAGAACAAGAAGACACAGGCGATCGTGCGGACGATCCTGTTCATGGCCGAGGAGTTTGCGATGGACGTCGTCATCGAAGGCGTCGAGACGCTCGAACAACTCGATGTCGTCCGACGCCTCAACTGCCGCATCGTCCAAGGCTACTTGTTCAGTCGTCCGCTCGGTGCCGAGCAGTTCGAACGGGCGCTCGAGGACCGCTTCCTAGCGACGACGGAGACGGTCGGCCCAGCCGTCACGCGACAGGCGTTCTCGCTCGAGGCGAGCGTGACGATCCACAAGTTCCACGATCGGGAGCTGTCGATCGGCTCGACACCGATCTTCGTGACGAAGAACGGGCTGCAAAGCCTACATTTTTACGCCCGGCTCCGCCTGCCGGTCACCGAGGCCATCGAATTGAAGATCCTCTTGCCGCAAGTCGGTGACAAGACAGAGATCCTCGTCCGACTCGTCCGTGTGACCGAGCTCGAAAGCGGCTTGTTCGAATACGAGGCGAGCTATCTCGATGCGAGTGAATCGCACCGTGTCATGATGGCGCTTCAACAAAACACACAAGTTTCGAAAGGCTCTTTGTGATCAGTCGAGGGCACTGAACGACCCCCGCTTTGTCCGAGCGTCCTTTTTCCTTGCCCTTGTCCTGTTTTGGACAGGCTGCACGTAGCTAGACTTTAAAAAGAAAACAGGGTAGTGTCATCCCACGTGGGACGATACTACCCTGTTCAAAGCATTTAACGTTTTTCAAGTGGAAGCATCACCTATATGCTCCTCGTCAAACAAGATCACGGCTCGGCTCGGTACCTTCTTCACTCGATTTACTTTTCGCATCGAACTCCGCCCGCGTCATGACGTCCTCGACATGCATATTCACCTCGACGACATCAAGGCCGGTCATGTCATGCATCGCCTTCTTGATTTTGGCGACGGTCTCGTTAAAGATGCCCGGTATACTCTTTCCGTATTCGACGATGACCCGTAAATCGAGCGCGACTTGATGTTCGCCGACTTCGGCGTCGATGCCTTTCGTGATGTCCTCTGTACTCCGGAACCGGTCTGCGAACCCGCTCATGAAGCCACCGCTCATCGACAAGATGCCTTGGACCTCGCCAGTCGCAAGTCCCGCAATCTTTTTGATGACTTGGTCTTCAAACGTCAACTTGTTTTGACGCACCGTTTCGTCTGACGCGCTCTTCTGGACATTCGTGTTTTCGCTTTGCATGGCCCTTCTCCCCTTCCTAATCCTCGAACTGACTCGTTCCGTTTACTTCCGCGTGAAAAATGACACCCATTCGTCTACCCGAAGCACACCGTCCGCCCACTTGCCGAGTAAAAATCCAACAAACGCCAGCGACACGATGAGAAGCGTCTGGCCGAAGCCGATTGTCAGGAACAGTACCGCAATGACAATCCCGACAACGACTCCGAGCAGACGGAATCGGTAAGGAAACAACATCGTTTTCACATCCATCACAGCACCTCCTTATACGACTCGTTCTGACGTTTGACGTTTCGTATCTTGAATGTGGAGTGACACGTCAGTCACCGGCAATTCAAGCAATGCTTCAAGCCGCTCTTTCACGTGCGTCTGAATCTCTTTCCCGAGCGTCGGCAGCCCGTCACGATTGAAGACTGAACAATCGATATGGACGTGGACGCTCTCTTTCTTTGAATCGATGTCGACTTTGACGTCCGGCGTCCGCACGCCTTGGAACGTCTTCAACGATTCGTACACCATCTTCTCGATCTTCTCGGTCGAGATGGTGATTCGACCTTCCCCTGTCTCGATCGTATATCGTTCCGATTTCGATTTGGCGATGAGTCCGGTCAGAAGCATCAAGATAAACACAATGCCAAGGAAAATGGAGATTGCGAGGATGGTGTATACGTACTCGTCTTGATTTTGCCACCGTTCTAGATAGGAACTGAGTCGTGGGACGTCATAGACTCCGAGCAACAGCACCCCAACACTGACCAACCCGACAATGCCCGTGATGACCAAAATGAATCGATTCAATCCATTCATGCCCCTATCCCCTTTACGAATAGCTTATTTCACGACATAACGTTCATTCTCTCTCTATGTATATACTTAATAATTTCCCTTTCAGACGTGCATAAAACATTTCACGTTATGAACTTGAAGATGGTTTGACGACAACCAAAAAGAAGCCCATGTCAGGCTTCTTCATCGTCCGGAATGGTTATTTTATCGAACTGTTCGTCGCGACAGAGCGTGATCGCTTGCATCGCGAGCTGATAGTCCTCTTGCGGCAGGCTGATCAGTTCCGTCGGCAGCACCCATTCTTTATGGTTGTACAGATGGATGACAAGTTTGACGAGGACGAGCTCGCCCTTATCGAACGTATTGTCGTCGATGATTGTCGATGTGTTGATTCTCCCTGTCTCGAGGTTGACGTACGGCAGCAGAATGTCACGCACCCGCTCGTTCCCCGCGATCACATACAGCGCCGAGAAATATTCTTTCCCCGCCGCCCCTGGGTCTTCTAACCGCCGTGCCAGTTGTTTGAACACGCGATAGTGGTCAGCCGACAAAAATTCGATGTTGTTCATAGTGTTCAGCCTCTCTATCCGTATTTCGCTAGATATGTATCATTTCCACGCTTTGTCAAAACATAACCCTATCCGCAGCCTATTCCGCAATTTTCACATTTCGCAATGACAAAAAAGCGGCAGCTCTTAGCCGTCGCTCGTCCCGAACAGTTCGGTCCCCGGCTTCACCCGTCCGTCGTCATACTTATAGATGATGTGCTCGGCCGAGAACTCGGTCGGTATCGTGAGCCCGGCCGCGGCCGTCAAGTTGTACAGCCCTTCGCGAAGCGAGATGATATAGTTCGTCACCCGGAAGCTCTTCTCGTCAACGACGAGCGCCCGTTGCAGCTTAGGGTCCGTCGTCGCGACACCGACCGGGCACCGGTTCGTATGACACACTTGTGCCTGGATGCAGCCGACGTTGAACATGAGGCCACGGGCGATGTTGACGAAGTCCGCGCCGAGGCCTAAGGCGATGGCGACTTTATCGGCCGTCACGAGCTTGCCGGAGGCGAACAGTTTGATCTTGTCGCGCAGTCCATGCTCGACGAGGAGACGATGGACGTACGGCAATGCGGCGTGAAGCGGCAGTCCGACCGCGTCCGCGAGCTCTTGATACGTCGCCCCGGTCCCGCCTTCCCCGCCGTCGACGGTGATGAAGTCCGGATATCGATCGGACGTGGCCATGGTGGCGATCAGGTCATGGAGGTCATCGAGCCGACCGACGACGAGCTTGATGCCGACCGGCTTGCCCCCGACGTCGCGCAACCGTTCGATGAAGGCGAGCATCTCCGTGTTCGTATGGAACTCGTTGAACCGGTTCGGGCTGTCGATGCTGACGCCGACTTTGACGTTGCGGATCTTGGCGATCTCCGGCGTCACTTTCGTACCTTCGATGTGGCCGCCCCGCGTCTTCGCACCTTGGGCGAGCTTCAGCTCGAAGGCGCGCACTTGTTTGATGGCACTCTTCTCCTCGAACGCCTCCCATGAGAACGCCCCGTCCTCGGTCCGGACACCGAACAATGCCGGTCCGATCTGGTAGACGAGGTCGACGTCCCCTTTCAAGTGATAGTCGGACAAGCCGCCTTCCCCGGTGTTCATCCATGTCCCTTTCGCCCGACCGAGACCAATCGAGAGCGCGCTGATGGCGTTCTCGCCGAGCGAGCCGAAGCTCATCGCCGACTGACCGATGAGGCCGCGCACTTGGAACGGCTCCCGGCACGTGTCTTTGCCGATGACGGGCGCGTCTGCAAGCGGCAATAAATACGGTGACACCTTTTGCTCGACGATGTGCTCTTTTCGCGTGAACAGATTGTCGGCGTCGAGATGATACATATGCGTCGTCACCGTCTCGTCTCGGGCAATCTTCAAGTCGGTCCGTTGCGTCGGGAACAAGGCGTTCTGGACGTAGAAGCCGTTCGCGTCGAAGTCCCGTTCCGACCCGAAACCGATGAGCCGCGACTTATATTTCCCGGAAATGACGGCCGATTCGTACTCGTTCCGCGAGAACGGCGTCGCCTCGTTGTCGTTCGAAAATAGGTATTGGCGCAGCTCGGGGCCAATCATCTCGAGGATGTAGCGGACCTTACCGAGGAGCGGGAAGTTGCGGAGGACGGCGTGCTCGCGCTGATTGCGGTCTTTCATCCATAAGTAGAACAGCAGCATGAACGGCATCGAAATCAAAAGCACCATCAATATGAGCAGTACGACCAGCATCGTCGTGTTGAGCGACATCGTCCTCTCTCCTCCCGTAGCGTTCGGTTGTCCTTATCCGATACCACGTCGGGTGAGCGATGAAACAGCTCCGACCCGTAACGTCCTGGGTCGGAGCTGTTTTCACATACGACGGCGTGAGATGGCTTCCCGCATCTGACGGAGCGCATCCCGTCCCACTTCCCCGCGTTGCATCATGACGACCGTGAACAGAGCGTCAATTAAACTGAGCTCGGCGATACGCGAAGCGAGCGCCTCGGAACGGAACTCGGTCTCTTGCGACACGGTATACAAGGCGACATCGGCGAGTTTCGAGAGCGGTGATTTGGCGTAGTTCGTGATTGCTATAATTGGCACACCGCGATCCCGACAGACGTGCGCGACGTCGAGCGTCTCTTTCGAGGCACCCGAATGCGAGATGAGGACGGCGACGTCGTCTGTCGTCAGCTGTGACGCCGACATGAGCTGCATATGTGATTCTAAATTCGCCGTGACGAGCAGGCCGCTACGGACGAATTTGTGGTACGCGTCAAGTGCGATCACAGCCGAACCGCCACTCCCGAAAAACTCGATGCGGCGGGCCGACAGCAACAAGTCGACCGCCTGCTGCATCGTCGCCTCTTCTAAGATTTGGCGGGTCGACTCGATCGTCTTGACGTTCGTCGCGAAAATTTTTTCGGCGATTTGAAGTGGCGTGTCGTCTTGCGTGATGTCTTCATGGATATCATGGAGCGGTGCGACGATATCCGAGGCGAGCGCGATCTTTAGCGCCTGATACCCTTTGAAGCCGACGCGTTGACAGAAACGGAACACGGTCGACTCGGCGACATCTAAGTCGTCGGCCACTTGATTGATCGTATGGTGAATGATCAGTTCCGGTTGTTTCAACATATAGTCGGCAATTCGTTGTTCTTTTTTGCTGAGTGTCGAATAGGCACCGCGGATACGGGCCAGTCCATTCATCGATTCCATCATCTATCACCCTTTCGTCTCTCTTAACGATACCTTTCCGAAAAAAATTCCGCAATGACGAGACGATGTTCCTGCGTTTGTCGCTTCACTTCTTCGGGACAAGGACTATGCGGCCAAAGTCGCTCGCATATTCACCGGAGAAGGCTTCAAACGAGAAGATGACGTGGCAAGCGCTCGACCGATTACTCGAATAAACAAACCTCCGTCAACCGTGACGGAGGTTTGTTTGTGTACCGTTAGAACGAAATCTGACAAGGGACGATTCTCAAGGCGTCACTTCAAAGTCAGCCGCGACACGACTCGCCGTGACACTCGGCTGTCCCCGATATTTGCCGGCATACGGCGCAGTCGCCTCATCGAGCTTCGCGAACACGAGCTGACAGATCCGTCGCCCAGCCTCGATCTCAATCGGGACTTGGTTGGCATTGAACAGTTCGAGCGTGATTCGCCCTTCAAAGCCTGGGTCGACCCAGCCTGCGTTTTGAATGAACAGACCGAGCCGGCCGATCGAGCTCCTTCCTTCGACAAAAGCGGTCATGTCGTTCGGGATCGACACGTACTCCATCGTCGTCGCGAGCACGAACGTCTTCGGCGGGATGACCATCTTGTCCGTCTCGAATTCGAGATACGCCGCAGTCGCATCCAGCGTCAACATCGAAGTCTGGCTCGGGTCGACTTGCAGGTAGTGCCGGCCGACACGCAAATCGACAGACGCCGGTTGAAGCTGAAGTGCATCCGCTCCGTCGACCCGAATCGAACCTGACTGCATGCCCCGCTCAATCGATTGTCGGGATAAAATCATGGTCACGCCTCCAACCCGAGCGCATGAATCATCCGCTCGTACGCGTCCCGACTCGGTAAGCGGTCGACTGCCTTCAAGTTTGTCTCAAGCTCTGCACGCGTCGCGAGACATGCATCGAGCTCGGCCGTCAATGTCGTCTGGTCAAAACCGATTCCGATCATGACGAGTTCGGTCGAGCGGTCACCATGCTCTGTGTCCCAACGCTCTGACAAGCCCGGCATCTCCCGTAAGTAATAGTCTTGGTCGAGCATCGGCAACGTCGCGACCCAGCGGCTGACGTGCTCGAGCGAATGATGGAAGCCGGCCCGGCTGAACTCACTGACGAGGTTATGTCGTGAGGCGATCCAGAGGAACCCTTTCGCCCGAACGACCTCGGTTGGCCACTTGTCTAAAAAGGCGGCGAAGCGATCAGGGTGGAACGGACGGTTCGCCCGATAGACGAAGCTCGAGATGCCGTACGCTTCGGTTTCCGGGGTGTGGTGATGATGTCCGCCTTGCAGCTCGCGCACCCAACCGGCGTTCAACTGCGCTTCTTCGAAATCGAACAAGTCGAGCGTTAGAATGTCTGTTGACACTTGACCGAACGTCGACTCGATGACGAGCGCGCCCGGATTGAGCGCCTTCAGCGTCTGTCTGACTTCTTTCAGCGTATCAGGGGTCATCCGGTCCACTTTGTTCAAGACGATGACGTTGGCGAACTCGACCTGCTCAATCAACAGATCGGCGATCGTCCGGTCGTCTTCGTCACCGACGGCCTGGTCACGGTCAAGGAGTGCGTCACGCGAACGGACGTCCTGCATGAATCCATACGCATCGACGACGGTCACCATCGCATTGATTTTCGTATAGCGCGACAAGTCAATCCCGTTCTCTTCATCGGCGAACGTGAACGTCTGGGCGACCGGTACCGGCTCCGAGATCCCACTCGACTCGATGACGATCCCGTCGTAGTCTCCTTCTTTGACGAGGCGCTCGACTTCAATCAACAAGTCGTCGCGGAGCGTGCAACAAATGCAACCGTTCGACAGTTCGACGAGCTTCTCTTCCGTCCGCGCAAATCCGCCCTGGTCGATCAAGGCGGCGTCAATATTGACCTCGCTCATATCGTTGACGATGACGGCGAGACGCTTGCCCTCGCGGTTGTTGAGCCAATGGTTCAATACGGTCGTCTTGCCCGCGCCGAGATAACCCGACAGGACGGTAACTGGAATTTTGTTCATCATGTATTCCTCCTTTTATAATAGGTGCGACAAGATAAAGACGGCGCCGAACGCCGTTGCGAACTGAAGCGCGATCGTCCGCGTCGCCTGGCGCCAACCGAACAGTTTGCCGAGTTTTGTCATCGTAACGAGACACGACGTCGCCACTGAGGCGAACAAGACGAGTAAGAACACATCGACGGTCGCCATGGCTGATGCCGATTCGTTCAACAATAGAATCCCATCTTTTCGGATGATGCTCGCGAACAAGGCGGCCGCCCCGACAGCCGGCAATTGTAAGAGCGACAGGATCGGTGTCATCGCCGACTCGAGCAGCGCGATCAGCCCAGTCCAATCGAGCATCGCCGCGACCAGACAGATGAGCAAGAAGAGCGGCATCGCCTGCGTCATGAATTGACCGACGACGTCGCGGACGTGGCGCAGCACGTTCGCGGCCTGGGCCGGCTGCAAGAACGTCTCATGCCGCCAGAACAGCGGCACTTCTTTACGGGCAAACAGCTTCAAGTGCACGAGCGAGATGACGAGCAGGCTGAACACGTACGGGAACACGAGCATCGGCTTCCCGATGGCGCCGAACACGGACAGTGTCGCCCCCATCTGATAGCTGCACGCCGAACCGATCGAGATGAGCGAGGCGCAGTTCTTCTGTGTGCACGCATGACACCCTTTCGTCTGATCGAGCGCCGTCACGTTGCAACCGAAGCCACCAAGGAACGGAATCAAGTCCTGGCCACTCAAGCCGAGCTTGCGCATGACCGGATCGAGTGCGTCCGCAAGCTTGTCCTTCAGTCCGGTGTCATCAGTCACGCCGACCATCACGCCGAGCAAGACGACGACCGGGAACGCCCAGACGAACGAATAGAGGCCGAGCGACAGCAAACCGAAATCGCCGAACAGCATCGTCGTTAAAAAGGCCCCGTCGATAAACGTCGACCCGACGTCAACGAAGCGCTCGATGAACGGCTCGAGCCTGCTCGCCACTTGATAGGCGAGGGCGACCGGGAGCCCGTACAACAGGATAATCGTGAGCACCGCTGCGACGACCCCGCCGACAGGGTGCTTCAAGAACAGATTGACCGGGTCCGTCTGCTTGACGTATAGACTCGTCAAGGCCGAGACATCTGCTAAGGACAGTGCCCGTGCCTCGGTCAACTGTTTGAAAAACGATTGTGTCTTCCACGTGATGCCGGGCGTCTGCAGCATGACGTGGGGAATTTGCCGCTTCTTCAACTGGTGCTCGACTCGGCGCAGCGAATCCTCATCAAGTCGGTCGATGTGTGAGATGACGAGCAAAATCCGTTTGCCCGACGTGAGGACCCGTTCAAGCCGCTTCCACTCACGAATCAACTGATGAGCCCGAGCAAAGACGACATGGACGTCCGCTTCGTCCGTCACATGGCGATAGCGCTCGAAATCGGTGTCGTGCCGCAGCCCCGGCATGTCATGAAACGTCAGTCCGTTCGCCTCGAACGAGACGACATCGGTCGTCGACCCACGCTGGTTCAAGCCACGGGCCGTCTTGTACTGACTCAGCCGATAGAGGAGGCTCGATTTGCCGGACGATTCGAGTCCGATCAGTGCGACGTCCATCAGCAGTCACATCCGGCGTCGCAGCAGGACAAGTCGTCCAAAAACATATCGTTGTCAATATAGTCGTTGAAGACGTCGGCCTGGTCCTTGTCCACCTGCTGGTCCGACAGTGTCAACATCGTCTCGGCGACGACGGCGAAGCGCTGACGATATTTATAAAGGAAACAGAAGATGACGTTACGTTGCCGGACACTCGGTCCGATTAAAAATAGACGCTCGTCAATCGTCGAGCCGTCTCGGTCATTCAAGACCGGCATACCGGAGGCGTCCCATTCGAACCATTCGCGGAACGGACCGAGGTTCGGTTTATAGCCGGTGGCGACGATTGGGACGTGATCCGTCTTGACCGTTCCGCCGTCCGTCTTGATCGAATAGATGCCATCTTGTTCGGTGATCGCTTGAACGGTCACGAAACGCGTCTTGACGCTCCCGTCCGAGAGCAACGGGAACAAACGTTGTCTCGTGTAAGGTGAGAGCGTCGTCGACGGGTCATGATGCTGCGTCCCCCATTGTTCTTTCATTAGGACGAGGACGTCGCGATGCTTGGCCAAATGGATGGCGGCATCTGCCGCCGACTCACCGCCGCCGATGATGACACTCGTCGACTCTTCGTCATACGCCGTCACGGTCGAGACGTGTTTGCCGGCCTCAAACGGCTGGATCGGCGCACCGTACTCACCCGTCGCCACGATGACAAAATCGCTCAGGCTAGTCCCGTCAGAGTGGCTCAGCTTAAACGCATCACCTTGTTTTTTAATTTTGTAAATGCCTCGCTTCTCGAACGGAATTTCATAAAACGCAACGAGACTCTTTAAGTAGCGTTGATACTCCAATCCGGTGAAACGCTCTTTATGGAGCGAATACGCTGGTGACGTATTCGGTGCGACTGCATTCAAATCGAGGGCGCCAAAACCATGCGCCGTGAAGGACGGGGTCAAAAACGTCGTCTCTTCCGGCCACTTCGCTAAACTGGCCCCAACTTCGTCTCGGTCGACCAAGACGAAAGGTAATCCTAACTTCTTCAATAAAATGGACATTCCAACGCCCGAGGGTCCGGCTCCGATGACGGTAATCATTCGACCACTCCTATCCCTTAATCGTAATCATTACTATTTATAGAACTGCTTGAGTAGGATTGTCAAGTCAGAAACCGGCCAAATAAAAAAATCGAAATAAATTTCAAAAATTAAATTGAAAATCGAATTTTATTTGATATTATGGACTAGAGACGGAAAAAAATTCTTTTTTTGAGGTGACGTTATGAAAATCGGTTTGATTGGATTAGGTAAAATGGGTTACAACTTGGCGCTCAATTTGAGCGACCACGGTCACACGGTCATCGGAACGGACGCGTCGAGCGTCGAGGCGACGACAGCGTTTGAGATCGTCCCGACACTTAAGGACGTCGTCGACAAGCTTGAGGCGCCCCGTGTCGTCTGGGCGATGGTCCCGGCTGGTGACATCACGGAGACGGTGCTCACTGAACTCTTCGAGCGACTCGAACCTGGTGACATCGTCATTGACGGCGGCAACTCGAACTATAAATTGTCGGTCGCACGCGCCGAGCAGTTCGCAGAGAAGAACATCTTGTTCTTCGACTGCGGGACGAGCGGCGGGACGGACGGTGCACGCAACGGGGCCTGCACGATGGTCGGCGGTGACGCGAAGGCTTGGCCAACCATCGAGCCGATCTTCAAGGACCTCTCGGTCGACAACGGCTACTTGTATACGGGACCGGCCGGCAGCGGCCACTTCCTCAAGATGATCCACAACGGCATCGAATACGGCATGATGCAAGCCATTGCCGAAGGGTTTGATATTTTAGAGAAGAGTCCGTTCGACTACGACTACGAACAAGTGGCCCGCGTCTGGAACCACGGCTCGGTCGTCCGGTCATGGCTCATGGAACTGACCGAGAACGCGTTCAAAAAAGACGCCAAGCTCGATGAGATCCGTGGCGTCATGCATTCCTCAGGGGAAGGAAAATGGACGGTCGAGACGGCGCTCGAATTGCAGGCGGCGGCCCCGGTCATCGCCATGTCTCTCATGATGCGCTATCGCTCACTCGAGGACGACACGTTCTCAGGTAAAGTCGTCGCCGCACTCCGCAACGAGTTCGGAGGCCACGCGGTCGTCAAAAAATAATGTTCGGGAGAAGGTCAGGGGTGGCCTTTTCCTTTGTAAAAATTTGTAAACGGTTACACATACGGTAAAGGGGGAACTACATATGTCAGGCTCTACACTTATCTTGATCGCCGTCGCCGGCATCTTCTTGCTCTTATTTTTGGTCATGCGGACGAAACTTCATGCGTTCGTCTCGCTCTTGCTCGTCAGCTTGCTCGTTGGGATCGCGGCCGGAATGCCGCTCGGGGATGTCATCACCTCGATTCAGAACGGGATGGGCGGAACGCTAGGTTTCGTCGCCGTCGTCGTCGGACTCGGTGCCATGTTTGGTAAAATGTTAGAAGTATCAGGTGGCGCGGAACGTCTCGCCCAGACACTCGTCAACAAGTTCGGCGAGGACAAGGCACAATGGGCACTCGCCATCACCGGTTTCATCGTCGCCGTCCCGGTCTTCTTCGACGTCGGCTTCATCATTCTCGTTCCGATCGTTTATGGCCTCGCCAAGCGGACGGGTCGCTCGCTGCTCTACTACGGCATCCCGCTCCTCGCCGGCCTCGCCGTCACACATAGCTTCATCCCGCCGACACCAGGTCCGATTGCGGTCGCAAACCTCATCGGTGCCGAGCTCGGTTGGGTCATCTTGTTCGGAGTGATCGCCGGGATTCCGGCAGCGATTCTCGCCGGTCCAATTTTCGGGAAGTACATCGCGAACAAGATTCACGTCACCATCCCGGACTATATGGAATTTGAAGAGATCGATACATCGAAAGAATTGCCAAGTTTCAAAATGATCATCTCGCTCATCTCGATCCCGCTCGTGTTGATTCTTGCGAACACGTTGTCTGCGGTACTGTTAGATGAAGGAAATACGATTCGTACGTTCTTGACGTTCATGGGTCATCCGTTCGTCGCTTTGACGATCGCGACGCTCCTCACGTTCATCTTCCTCGGCACGCGCCGTGGTTACACACGTGACGAAGTGCAAGAGATTGCGACGAAAGCGCTCGAACCGGCCGGGATCATCATCCTCGTCACCGGTGCCGGCGGCGTGTTCAAACAAATCTTGATCGACTCAGGTGTCGGTGACGTCCTTGGGGAGATGATGGCCGGGTCACCGCTTCCGGCGATCGTGCTCGCCTTCTTGATTGCGACCGTCGTCCGCGTCGCCCAAGGTTCAGCGACCGTATCAATGGTCACGGCGGCAGGACTCATCACGCCGCTTCTTGAGATTCAAAACATCACTGGGGCCGCGCTCGGCTTGATCGTCATCGCCATCGCTTCCGGTGCGACTGTCCTCTCACACGTCAACGACTCGGGCTTCTGGCTCGTCAACCGCTACTTCGGTCTAGACGTGAAAGACACGCTCAAATCGTGGACCGTCATGGAGACGATTATCGGACTGACCGGATTTGCGGTCGTCTTCTTGATCAGCCTATTCATCATTTAACAAAGGAAGTGATTGTGTGTACACCATTGGCGTCGACATTGGGACGACGAGTACAAAAGCCGTCCTGTTTCAGAATCACCAACAACTCGCGGTACATAACGTGCTGTACCCGCTCCTCACCCCGGACACGGAGACGGCCGAGCAAGACCCGGTCGTCATCTACGGGGCGGTGCTTGAAGCAGTCAGTGCCGTCCGGGCGCAAGCCGACGGGCCGATCCGCTTCGTCTCGTTCAGCTCAGCGATGCACAGCTTGATCGCACTCGATGTGTCAGGGCGTCCGCTCACGAACAGTATCACCTGGGCCGATAGCCGGGCCAACCCGTACACGCAGGAGATTAAACGCGACTTTGACGCGAGCGCGCTCCATATGCGCACCGGCACGCCGGTCCATCCGATGGCGCCGCTGTCGAAACTGCGTTGGTTAAAAGCGGAACATGCGGACGTGTTCAAGCGTGCCGCCAAGTTTGTCTCGATCAAAGAGTACGTCTTCTATCGCCTGACCGGACGCTTCGTCGTCGACCATTCGATCGCCTCGGCGACCGGTCTGTTCAATTTGAAGACGTGCGACTGGGACGCGGAGGCGTTACATATCGCCGGCGTCACACCGGACCAACTGTCCGAACTCGTCCCGACGACCAAGATCATTCAATTAAAGCAAGACGTGCGTGAGACGCTCGGCTGGGACTTCCCGCTCGTTATCGGGGCAAGCGACGGCGTGCTGTCGAACCTCGGTGTCGGGGCGTTCGAACCGGGCGTCGTCGCCGTCACGATCGGGACGAGCGGTGCCATCCGGACGGTCGTCCGTGAGCCGGTCGAGGACCCGAAAGGCCGGATCTTCTGTTACGCCTTGACCGACAAGCATTGGGTCATCGGTGGACCGGTAAACAACGGAGGCATCATCTTGCGTTGGCTCCGCGACGAGTTCGCGGCGAGCGAGGTCGAGACAGCGAAACGGCTCGGCATGGACGCCTATGACGTGTTGACGCGCATCGCCGAGACGGTCAAACCAGGTTCTGACGGACTGTTGTTCCACCCGTACTTGATGGGCGAACGGGCCCCGCTCTGGAACTCGAACGCACGCGGTTCATTCTTCGGTCTGAGCATCCACCATAAGCGTGAGCACTTCATCCGTGCCGTCTTAGAAGGCGTCATCTTCAACTTGTACACGGTCATGCTCGCACTCGACGAGTTGACAGGCGCACCGAACCGGATCCATGCGACGGGCGGTTTCGCCCAGTCGAAGCTATGGCGCCAGATGATGGCCGACATCTTCGACACGCCGGTCGTCGTGCCGGAAAGCCATGAGAGTTCGTGCTTAGGTGCGGTCATGCTCGGCGAGTATGCGTTCGGTGACATCGACGACTTCACGGCGGTGCCGCAAGTGACGCATGAGCACATTCCGGACGTAGAGGCGACGAGCGTATATCGGGAACTACTTCCGATCTATATTCGCTTATCGCGTCATTTCGCGGAAGAGTATGAAGCGATTGCTGCGTTTCAGCGGAAACATGTGTGAGAGAAGCCGAGTCCTTCAAGGGCTCGGTTTTTTGATGGATCCAGTTGGAGGTGCTAGAGTCTATTCATCGTCAGAATATAATCATTCGAATGAATGACAGGTTTACGAAAGGATATTCAATTACATATATGGAAAATAACGATAGGGTTAAAAGTGTCTACACTGCTCTTGGAAGGGTTATAAGTTTTAGTGAATGAAAAGGATGATCATCAGGAGAAGGGATTGATTCAGTGGCCATTGCTGTTGGATATATCATTGCATGTATAGGTGCATTTGTGGCTTATTGGTTTAGTACGGGAGAATCGAGAAAGAAAAAATATAAAATATGGGGCATCGCTCTGATGCTTCCCATTTCACCCGCTTTAGCATTTTCAATCGGGCTCTCCTATGCAATTAGTGTCGAAAATGGTTGGGCCGGATTAATCATGTGGCTTATCTTCCCCATTATTTTCTTAATCGGACTCACTCTGCTGTTAGTTGGCATTTTCAAAAAAGAAAAAGATAACCAAGCGAACAGAACTTCTAGTACATAGAAGTTCTGTTCGCTTGGTTATCTTCAAGAAATTGAGCGATTTCACTCGTACGTCACCATGACGAACTGTCCGGACGCGCGCTGACTCGTCAGTCTCAACTTCGTCTCCTTCGTGCCTTCCGGGAAGAGCGGGATGCCTTCTCCTAGGACGACCGGTGCGATGGCGATCTCATAACAATCGATCAAATCGTGTTCCATCGCGGCCTTGATGATTTCCCCGCCGCCGATGAGCCAGACGTCTTTGTCGACTTCTCGTTTCAACCGCTCGATCAACTGCTCGATCGGCTCGTCCGTAAACGTGACGTGCTCGGCTTCCCGCTCCGGGCTCCGCGTCAGAATGTAGTTCGGGATGTCCGGGTACGGATAGCGGTCAGGCTCTAACTTCAACACTTCCTCGTATGTCTTCCGCCCCATGATGACCGCACCGACCGTCTTGAAGAAGTCGGCGTAACCGTTGTCCCCATCCCCAATAATTTCAAATAGCCAATCGAGCTGATCGTTCGTCCGAGCGATCTTTCCATCTAAACTCATCGCGATATATACGACGACGTTTGCCATGATGTATTCCTCCTTGGTTCGTGATACATTCAGCTTAATCGACAAACACGACAAAACATGACGGGAATGGTTCATTTGAAAAAACGACATTTGCAGTTGATCCGATTGCTCAACCGGGGACGACGCTTCACGGCGGACGAACTGGCGACAGAGACGGGTGCCTCGGTCCGGACGATTCAACGGGACATGTTCACGCTTGAAGAACTCGGCTATCCGATATGGAGCGTCCCTGGCACGGGCGGCGGTTATGAGATGTTGCCGAACCGCTTGCTACCGCCGCTCCAGCTCCGGGAGCAAGAAGCGGTCGCGCTCTACCTCACGCTCAAATGGATGGAACAGATCCCGGACGTACCGTTCGGCGATATGCGCGACACGCTGTCCGACTGGTACGTGAACGAGCTGCCGCACGACCTCGAGATGAAGATCGCCCGACTTGAAAAGAACATTCTTTGGCTCGGGAACAAGACTGTCCCGCCGGCACCGTTCACGAAAGACGTCTATGAGGCGGTCGAACGAAAACGAAAAGTCGAAATGACGTACGCGACGACGAAAGGACAACGGACGTTCACAATCGAGCCGGTCGGGATGGCGCTCCTCAACTTCAAATGGTACGTGTTCGGTCTCTCGGATTACGGGTTGCGTCAATATCGGATCGACCGGGTCGAAGCGCTACGCCTGCTCGATAAGACGTTTGAAGCAGATGATTTGGCGACGCTCCTCGAAGCAATTGACGAACGAACCGGCGTGACCGTCCGGCTCAATATCACTCCGCTCGGCCGCCGTCTGCTTGAAGACGTATTACCCGATATCGCTGAAAAGAATGAGTGGGATGTGCCGGAAGCAGAGCTCCCGTTCTTGTCGCGGCAGTTGCTCGCGGCCGGCGCGGAAGTCGAGGTCGTGGCACCGATCGAATTGCGTGAGATGATGCGAGATCAAACAGAACGGCTTTGGGACCTGTATCGGTGAGCAAATCGATGCTTTGGCCTCATGTCAAAATTGTCTTTATATGGTAATATCAGTTCATATTGCTACATGTAAAGGAGCGCTATTATGACTAACAAGCTATCGTTCTCCACGTTATTCCTTTCCATCAGTGTCGTCTCCCTCTGCGCCATCATGGTATACCTCAACGTCTCGACGCTCGAGTTGAACGAGACGATTGGTTCAGGCGTTTTCTATTTTAAGGGCTATTATGAGGAAGGAAATATGATTGTCACCGAGCAAGGTATCGGCGTCATCACGTTGCCACTCGCGATCGGACTCGTCACATCGACACTCATCAAGGTCGTCCGGTACTACAAAACACCAGCGTTCACGAACTAAAAATCAGCCCGTCAATCAACCGATTGATGGGCTTTGTCTTGGCTATAAACGAGCAACGCGAATCATCCATTTCTTGTACAAAAATATGCTGTTTCGCCTTCTAATCGGGTAAAGAGTAACGTATATTTCACGCCGGCACCGTCCAACCCCCATCGACTTAACGTTAGGAGGGTTTGTACGATGAAGAAGAGCTTGATTTTGTTCGTGTTGGCCTGTCTGTTGCTCAGCCCGTTGTCGTCAGCATCCGCGGCGACGCCAAAAGCGTACAACGACCGCAGCCTTATCTATTTGACGTTCGATGACGGGCCGCATCGTCAGACGGGCGCGTTGCTCGACGTCTTGAAGAAGCATAAGGTCAAGGCCACGTTTTTCATTCTCGGCAACAATATAAAAGGCAATGAGAAAATGCTGAAGCGGATCGTCGCCGAAGGACACCTCATCGCTCTGCACGGGATGACGCACGACCGTCATAAGTTTTACCGGACGCCGACGACAGCCGTGCGCGAGATGCAGACGGTCCAAAAGCTCGTCTTTCAAGTGACAGGCGTCAAATCGAACATCGTCCGCACCCCGTACGGTAGCGACCCGTACATGACATCAGCGCACAGGCAAGCGATGGCAAAGGCCGGCTTCCAAATGTGGGACTGGAACATCGACAGTCTCGACTACCGGTATAAGTCGGACAACCGCCGCGTCCAAAATCAAGTGTTCGCCCGGCTCGACGCGAACTACAGAGCGAGAATCGCCTCGATCATTTTGACTCACGACCATTCGATCACCCCGGCCGCACTCGACTACATCCTCCGCCATTCGAAGAAACGCGGCTACGAATTCAGGACGCTACAAGGCATCAAAACCCCGCACAACTTCTTCAATAAATGGAAGCCAAGACAGTAAAAAATGCCGAGTCGCATGGACTCGGCATTGCTGTTTACATCTCGAGCTCTGTGAACGCGAGCGGAACGAGTTCTTCGAGCGTCACTTCTTTGACGTCGGCGTTGCCGTTCGTGAGCAACACTTTAAAGTCGGGATCGCCGAACTCGACGAGCACTTGGCGGCAGATGCTGCATGGCGGCAAGAAGTCGACCGTGTCACCTGACACCGCGACGGCTTCGAAGTCACCTTTTTTATAGCCTTGCGCGATGGCCGTGAACACAGCCGTGCGCTCGGCACAGTTCGTCGCTCCGAACGAGACGTTCTCGACGTTGACGCCGTCGATGACCGTTCCGTCCTTCATGAGCAACGCTGCTCCGACACGGAAGTTCGAATACGGTGAGTAGGCGTTCTCTTTCAATTGACGGGCGCGTTCGACTAATTGTTGTTGGTTCATGGGATCATGTCCTCTCTGACTCAAAATGAACTGATGCCAGTTCCCGTGCCTCGATTTTTGGGCAGGATTTCTAGCATACACCTCGCACTTGAGACAAGTCAACATTTTTTTGTTGACGCTTTCACCTAGACGAAATAGAAGCCGTGTCCCACCCGACACGGCTCCTCTCTCGTTACAACTCCCCTCTCCGGTTCATCCGGATCAAGAGGTAAATCAAATACGGCGCGCCGACCATGCCGGTGATGACCCCGACCGGATAGCGGACGGTGAAGGCGAACTGACCGATCAGATCGGCGGCGAGCACGAGGACGACGCCGACAAGTCCGGCCGGAATGATCGTCGAGCGCCCATCCCCGACGAGCCGTTTCGCGATTGGCCCAGCGAGGAAGGCGATGAAAGCGATCGGTCCGGTCGTCGCTGTCGCCAAGGCGAGCATGAGCACCGAGGCGATGATCAAGAGCACCCGGGTCTGGTTCGTCTTGATACCGAGCGACGTCGCCGTCATCTCCCCGAGCTCTAAAATCTGCAGCTGCCGGCTGAGGCGGAGGATGACCGGGAGACAGAGGGCGACCGCGAGCATGAGCGGCGGTAACGTCTCCATCTTGACCCCGTTCAAACTGCCGCTCAGCCAACGCATCGCCGTCCCGACATCGTTTTGGCGACTGATGAGCAATAAGTAGTTGATGACCGCGGTCAGCATCGCTTGGATGCCGATCCCGACCAAGACGAGACGTCCGATCGAGAAGACGGCGCCTTTTGATAAGACGTAGAGCACGATGACCGTCGCGAGTCCCCCGATGACCGAGATCATCGAGACGAAAGTGTTGCTCGCCTGCAAGACGACGATGCCGAACACGGCGGCCGCGCTCGACCCTGTCGTGATGCCGATGACGTTCGGGTTGGCGAGCGGGTTTCTGAGCATCGTCTGGAACACCGTCCCGGCGATGCCGAACGCGAGTCCGGCGAAGACGCCGGCGAGCATGCGCGGCAGACGGATCGTGCCGACGGCGAACGAGGCACCCGGTACTTGTTCCCCGAACAAGACACGGACGACGTCCGCGACCGGATAGATCGTATTGCCGAGCATGAGCATCGTCGCGCTCAAGGCGAGCGCGAGCACGAATAGTACGAGTGTCACGAACACCGTCCGCTGCCGGCGCTTGCGACTATTGTGAATGATAGGTTGAACTGAATGCTTCATCATAGGCCACGCACCTTCACTTTCATCGTCAAGGCGATCAAAATCGGTGCCCCGACGAACGCCGTGACGATCCCGACTTCAAGTTCGCCCGGACTGCCGAGCAAACGCCCGACCACGTCGGCGAACGTCAACAGGATGGCGCCCGATAAGGCTGACATCGGAATGATGTACCGTTCATCCGGCCCGAGCACGAGACGGATCAAGTGTGGGGCCAACAGACCGATAAAGCCGATCGGACCGGCCAAGGCCGTCGCCGCGCCACACAAGATGACGCCGGCGAACGAGGCGATGACTTTTAACGAACCGATCCGGACCCCGAGTCCCGTCGCCATCTCTTCGCCGAGCGCCATGATGTTGAGTGACGGGGCCGCGAAGATGGCGATAAAGATGCCGGCGATGAAGAACGGGAGGAACGTTACGATCGAGTCCATCGTCCCCGCCCCGACGCTGCCGACTTGCCAGAACCGGAACTGGTCCATGACGTTCGAGCGCGGGATCATGATCGCCATGACGAGCGAGGACAAGGCCGCACTCGTCGCCGCCCCGGCCAAGACGAGCTTGAGCGGGGTCGAACCACCTCGTCCGAGCGAGCCGATACCGAACACGAACGCGGCCGTCAAGAGCGCACCGACGAGGGCGAACCAGATGTAGTCGCCCGCCGTCGAGATGTTGAAGAACGCGATCCCGACGACGACGAACAGCGCCGCGCCCGTGTTCACCCCGAGAATGCTCGGGTCAGCGATCGGATTACGTGTCACCGACTGCATCAAAGCACCCGACACACCGAGCGCCGCGCCGCACATGAGACTGAACAGCGTCCGCACGACCCGTTGCCGGACAATGTCCGCTTCATACGACTGAACAGCCGGACGGAATAAACCGTCAAGCAGTTCATCCCATCCGACTGTCCGTGAGCCGAAAGCAAGTGAAGCGAGCATGCAGACGACGAGCAGGACGATCGATCCTACGAGCAGGAGCGGGAAATGTCTCGGCGTTTGCAACTTCTTCAGCCTATTCATATGATTACTCGACTTTCCCGATCGCTTCTGACACGAGCTTCAAGTAGTCGTCGATCGTGTATTCGATCGAGAGCGGTGACGGTGTCCCGGCAGCCGCGAGCGGCGTGTTGTCTTCGATCATGACGACCGACCCGCGCTCGATGGCCGGTACTTTGCTGTAGAGCGGGTCCGCTTGAAGTGCTTTCAACGTCTCTTCGTTACCATAAGTGACGAAGAGGTCGACGTCGTTCAAGATGTCAGCGTTCTCCGAGCTGAGCTCGAGGTAGAAGCTGTTCTCGTCTTTAATTTGGTCCGTGATGTTTTCTGGGTACTCCATACCGAGTTCTTCGATGAAGGCGCCACGCGGGTCACCTGTCGTGTAGATGTAGAACTTCGAAAGGTCGTCCGGGCTGAGCGCGATGAAGGCCGCTTTCTTGCCAGCCATGTCCGGTACTTCAGCCGCTTTATCAGCGATGAGTTTTTCTGTGTCTGCGATCAACTGTTTGCCTTCTGCTTCCATGCCCATGGCGATCGAGTCGTAGAGGACCGTGTCCTGCCATGATGACACCCAAGGCGTTTTTTGGTAAGCGACGACCGGTGCGATTTCGCTCAACGTGTCGTAGTCTTCTTGCGTGATGCCTGAGTAGGCAGCCAAGATGACGTCCGGTTGTGAGTCAGCAATCGCTTCGAAGTCGAGACCGTCTGTATCTTGGTAAATGTTCGGGTTGTCTTCCCCGAGGTCTTTTAGCTTCTCAGCCGTCCATGGCAACATGCCGCTTCCGTCCTGGACACCGTAGTTCGCAGCCGAGAAACCGACTGGGACGACGTCAAGCGCGAGCGCGACGTCTTGGTTCGCCCAAGCGACCGTCGCAACGCGTTCCGGCTTCTTGTCGATGACCGTCTCGCCTAACGCGTGTTTGATTGTGATCGGATAGCCTTCCGCTGTGTCTGTCGATTCATCGGTCGTGGCCGCGTCTTCATTGTTCGAGCCGCATCCGGCGAGCACGAGCACGAAGGCAGACATGACGATGAACATATGTAGCATCTTTTTGTAGTTTTTCACGTTCTGATCCCCTTTTCGTATGACAATGCCGTTTAATCGACATTGATAATCATTATCATTCATGAGTATAGGCTGAACGGCTTGACGTTGTCAACGTGAAATACGCAAAAACCCATCGCCTTCACGTGAACTGCTCCCCGTCAAGTAGACAGGGCAAATAATGAAAACCAGCCTAGGCGGCTTGAGACCTGTATTCGACAGGGCTCAAGCCGTTTAGTCGTTTCTGGAAACGATCGTGGTTGTAGAACGATAT